>NZ_DS989879.1:0-31312 GCF_000155555.1 Coleofasciculus chthonoplastes PCC 7420 | reverse complement strand
CGAATTTGTCCGCGAGTTTAAACTACAACTAGCAATCAATGCTAACTTCTTCTATCCCTTTCGGGAAAAGACGCCTTGGGACTATTATCCTCACAGTGGCGATCGCACGACTGTAATCGGACAAGCCATATCCAATAGCAATCGTTACTCACCCCCGAAAACGAATTGGTCGGCGTTATGCTTTTTAGAGAGCGATCGCGCCCAAATTGTTGAACCGGGAAACTGTCCAGAGGGTACAGTGCAAGCGGTTGCGGGTAATCGTCTTTTTGTCAACCATGGTAAGCCTGTCATGGCTAGTTTCTCTCAGCACAGTAACACCAAACCCTACTCACGAATCGCTGTCGCTGTTGATCAACAGGGTCAAAAGTTGTGGCTGATTGCTGTAGATGGTAAACAACCCTTTTACAGCGAAGGAGTAACCTTAGCTGAATTAGCTGAAATTGTAATTAATTTAGGCGCTGATCAAGCCTTAAACTTAGATGGAGGCGGTTCCAGCACATTAGTAATGGCAACCTCATCAGGAACGACTGTATTAAATGCGCCAATTCATACCAAACTTCCCATGGTTGAACGTCCAGTTGCCAATCACTTAGGCTTTTACGCTTTACCCGCGATAGAAAATCAGTAAATCGAATTTTTGGGATATTATGTGTTATTTTTTCTCAGCTTGTGACGATAGTTAAGGCATCATTGTAGAGACGCGCCATGGCGCGTCTCTACATAAATGATGTGTCCTAACAGCCATGGCGGTTGCTATATAACCCAGTCCGCGCAGGCGGACTACCCTTCGGGAAGGCTTCGCCTATGTTTGTGTAGAAGCGATTTCAATCGCCTTAGCAAAAGGGTGTAATAAAGGCGGATTTGGTATCAGAGGCTCTATCAGTGTAAAAATGACCATCAAATCCATAATCTTTCCACATCCTTACGGTGAATCTTCCCACTCTGGTGTTAAACGCCGATAGTTATAATCTCTTGCTCCTGGATGGCAACTGATGCACCCAGCCGCCGTCAATGTCGGAGGTAAATCAACACGGGGATGAAGTGCTTTAAAATACCGTGATTCAGTCACCCGAAAGGGCGTTTGCTCATCTTCCCCTAAAGGACGAGAAAAGGTGCGTAAATAATTCCAGACAATAAAGATAAATGGACGCGGAATCTGCTCTAACCGTTGTCCATAATGCTGTTCTGGTTCTAATAGCAAAGTTTCCCAGGTTTGAGTTGGCATGACTTCTGGGGGTAAAGCAACATGACAACTGCTACAGTTTTCCAGGTACAGTTTTAATCCAGTTTGATAACGCTCTGGAATTGGGTCAATAGTGCCAATCGCCACCAGTGTTTCTGAATTCGGGGATTGGGGTGTTTCTGCTGCCCTTAAAACTCCTGCCATACCGCCGCCGAGGAGGATACTCCACACCAGTACAAGTACAAATAAAACAGCGTGCGATCGCAGATTGTGATAGTTTCTCATTCGTCATACTCGCTAAGCGAGAAGCAAGCTACGTCATTCGTCATATATTATTGCTGACCCTCCAAAAATGTATCAGGGTCAATTTTAGGAATTCCCTTTAGGGACAAATCGTAGGGGCGGGTTTAGGGACTTAATTCAGATATCCACCAATAAATGTTCAACAAAACCCGCCCTCCTCACCCATAAATCAACTACATCAAAAACAAAACCTCTCCTCCCCACCGATAATCGAACAGCAAAACCTACCCTTCGTCCTAACCAAGATAATTTTGTCGCTTTTATGACAATTTTCCACGAGTTCCTCTTACGGAATTGCCACAGAACGCAATAACTGTTCAACAATCGGCTTCGCCTGTCGCCCCCCGGCTGCCATGAGACGATGGGACAGAACATGAGGTGCCAACATTTTCACATCATCAGGAATCGCATAATTTCGCCCTTCTAAAAATGCCAAAGCTTGTGCCGCCCGTTGTAATGCCAAAGTACCCCGTGGACTGACTCCCAATACCACATCTTCCGTCTCACGAGATGCCCGTACCAAGTTAAGAATATACTGCTGTAACTCTCGTTCAACTTGCACCTGTTGACAAAGACGTTGTAACTCCAAAACATCCTCCGTTGAAATACAGGGTTTAAGATCCGAAAGTACCATCCCTCCCTGATGCAGTTGCAGCATTTGCAGTTCTTCCTCAGGCGTCGGATAACCCAGGGATAAAGATAGGGTAAATCGATCCATTTGCGCCTCTGGCAAGGGAAACGTCCCATGATACTCAATCGGATTTTGAGTAGCAATCACAAAAAAGGGTTGGGGAACTTTACGAGATTCCCCATCCACAGTCACTTGCCGTTCTTCCATCACCTCCAGTAATGCTGACTGCGTGCGCGGGGTTGCCCGGTTAATTTCATCAGTCAGTAGAATATTGGCAAAGACTGGACCGGCGAGAAATTCAAATTCACGGCTACTGGGATTCCAGATATTCGTCCCGGTGATATCCGCAGGTAAGAGGTCAGGTGTACATTGAATTCGCTGGAATCGCCCATCAATGGAACGTGCTAAGGATTTTGCCAGCAGCGTTTTACCCACCCCAGGTACATCCTCTAGCAAAGCATGACCGCCTGAGAGCAAAGCAACCAGGACTAAACGAATGGCATCAGCTTTCCCGACAATTGTCCTAGCCAGATTTTCTTTGAGTTGCTCAATCCGTTCTCTCATTACCGTTTCCCCATTCCCTATTCCTGGGTTTCAAAAAAAGTTGTCGTCGCCGCACAGTCAGCCTGGATTTGCGTCCTTAGGTCATCTAAGGACGCAAATTTTTGTTCCGGTCGCAAAAACTGCTCTAGGCTCACGGTTATCGTCTGTCCGTATAAATCACCAGACCAATTTAGCAGGTGAATCTCAACTGTCAAGCAGGTTCCTTTGACGGTAGGACGTTCTCCTATATTCATTACACCCCATTGATCCGGGAATGAGGGACGACTGACTCGCACACAGTAAACCCCATTGCGGGGTAAAAACTTGTCGGGGAACCATTCTAGATTGGCGGTGGGAAAGCCTAGGGTTCTGCCTAATTGCTGCCCTTTGACCACTTGACCCATAATGCTGTACGGACGACCCAATAAGCGATTAGCTTTGAGGATATCTCCTTCCTCTAGGGATTGGCGAATTAAGGAACTACTGATTCGTTCACCTTGACAGGTTTGGATAGTAACAATGGTAACCTTAACCCCATAAGTGGCTGCGATCGCCTGCAAATCCTTCGCGGTTCCAGTCCGGCGATATCCGAAGCGAAAATCCTCTCCAATACTGACATGGGTGGCTCGCAATTGTTCAATTAAAATCTTGTCCACGAATTGTTCTGGACTTAATGCCGCTAATTCTCGGTCAAAGGGCAGCAGTACCAGTTGTTCAATGCCCAAGCGCTGCAACTGATCTACTTTTTCGGGCTTGGGTGTCAATAGCTTCCACGGTTGACCGGAAAAAAATTCACGGGGATGGGGATAAAAGGTTGCCAAAGTCGGATAAATATGCTTTCCTTCCCGATTAACCCTCTCTTGAGGATTTATCGGCTCAGACTGACCGGGTAAAAGGCTAGAGTGCTGCAAAATAGGATGAATGACCTGTTGATGCCCTCGGTGAATGCCGTCAAAGTTTCCTAGGGCAACAGCAGTTGGTGTTAAAGCAGTGGCAAGAGAAGAAGTAACCCACACGCTTTACATTTTTACACATTCTCGGAGTCGTGGCTAGATCTTGACCAATTCGTTGGCTTCGAGTTAAATTAGATCCCCAACTTCTTCAAGACGTCAGGGATCGGGTAGGAGAGATACAGTCGGGGATATAGCGTGCTATATTATCGAATCGAAGCTTTTGCCTCTTGTTGCAGGGGTACTGGATCGGAGACAGCCGACTCCACCAAAGAAATGGACAAGCCTTCACGAGCCATAACGGTATTGCGAAAGTGTTGAATGGCTTCTTCCCCAATTCGATCCAAGAAATCATCATTGTGTAACGGATCGTGGTGAAAGATAACCAGAGTTTTCACGTTAGCGGCTTTGGCTAACTTAATCCCTTCTTGCCAAGTCGAATGACCCCACCCCACTTTGCTGGTTGCTGGAGAATAATATTCGGTATCCGTGTAGGTGGCGTCGTAGATCAGCACATCCACATCCTGAATCAGTTTTAAGATATTTTCATCTAAACCACTAGGTCTATGTTCGGTATCGGTAATGTAGGCGGCTGCATGACCCCGCCAATTCACTCGATATCCCACCGCTTCACCGGGATGATTGAGCAGAGTATTTTCGACGGTAATCTCGCCCAGCTCAACGCTTTCACCAACCTCTAGGTCATAGAACTGCAAATCAGCTTGCATGACTTGCAACGGGACAGGAAAATTGGGATGGAGCATTTGATCGGTGAGGCGTTGCTTAATCGTGGAACCATTGGGCGCGATCGCTCCATAGATACGGAAACGATTGCTTTTGATAAACGCGGGAACAAAAAACGGAAACCCTTGAATATGATCCCAGTGGGAGTGGGTGAAAAACAGATGAGCCTCCACTGGCATTTGTGACAACATGGACTGTCCCAACACCCGCAAGCCCGTACCCCCATCAAAAATTAATCGTTCTCTACCCACTCGCATTTCCACACAAGGGGTATTTCCGCCATAGCGAACCGTTTCTGGACCCGGACAGGCAATACTTCCTCTAACGCCCCAAAAGTGAATTGTGAATCCGTTGTGCTGACTAGACATAATTTTTCCTTGCAGGCTTTTTCAGACAGTCCATTTGTTAGTGTTTTCAGGTTGATGAGGAGTCTTTTTCATCCAATTCCCACAGTCTTAACATCTCCACCGACCCGGAGTAATCATCAACATATTCTTGCTAGCGGCAGGCAACCCAATAAAACTCCCGGAGAGATTTAAATAGAATAGTCATGGTAGTTTAGGAGTTTTTCTGTTTAAGCTGATTTGAACCAGTTGTTTTGATTGTGGATGGATGAGGTTAGGGACGTCAAGTAACACGTAACGCCTGCGGAATTTATCACCAGGGAATAACTTCCGCGATCGCGATAAATCCGTTCCTGACGCTTTTGAGTTGCTCACACCGCTCATCGAAACTCTTTTGGGTCCCAAACCCTGTCTTTATAAGACAGCTTTACAATTAAATGCTGGTTTTTAAATGGATATAATCCCAGGAACCAGCAAAACCTGTAATAAGTCCCTTCGCTCACCTAGTCCAAGATGTCTTGGCATTACCCAACGCCTAACCAATTAGGCTTAGAGATAGTCCGAACTAGGGAAGTATTCGGAAGTCTGTGCCAGGACTAGGCTCAAAAAGCTATTCACCTCTTACGTTGTCCAAACTGGCTTGGTCAATCCTTGTCCCTTTTAGGGCAAGGTTGGTGAACATTCAAGGCTATTCAGCAGTAGTGGTCTGAGGGAGGTAGTTGCACGGGAGCGATCCAGTTTCTTTTTGGGTTAAGGGGTCTAGCTACTATATCTGATGCTAGCTCCTCACGGATTAGCATCAGGTCTGAGATGCTTTACCTCTAGTTTATACCTACTGTTTTCCACAGCCTAACAAGTTTAGCTAAACTGGTTAGGCATTTGAGGCAACACCAATATGTGATTTTGATCACGTTTTAGCTCAAGTTGAGCTTGAATGATTTAATGACTTTGTGCAGACGTTCTGGCGAAGAAAGCTAAAATTTAAGAAATGTTGCTGACGTTGAGAAAAGAGAATGGAACCCAAGGTCGAAATTTATACCTGGAGCCGTTGTCCCTATTGTATGCGGGCTAAAGGGTTGCTCAATGAAAAGGGCATTAACTTTACCGAATATTGTATCGATGGTGATGAACAGGCGCGAGAGCAAATGGCACAACGGGCAAATGGACGCCGTTCTCTGCCACAAATTTTTATCAATGACCACCATATTGGGGGTTGCGACGACCTGTATGGGTTAGAACTACAAGGTGAACTAGATACCTTACTGCAAGACGGAGCAGGGGCAAGTCATTGATAGGGGAGCTGGGGGAGCTGAAGAAGCTGGGGGAGCTGGGGGAGCTGGGGAAGCTGGGGGAGCTGGGGAAGCTGGGGAAGCTGGGGGCGGGTTTTGAACTAACGTTATCGTCAATAGTGAAACGAAAGTTCCTAAACCCGCCCCTACAAACCTCAAAATGGTACTATTAGCCGCAACTTGATTATTAATCACCGAGGTAGGATTCCAGCGTGAAATTTGCGTTTATCATTGACCCACTCTCAAAGCTTAATCCCAGTCATGATACGAGTGTGGCACTCATGGAAGCTGCCCAAGCCTTGGGTCATGACGTTTGGATTACTCAAGCTCAAAAGCTAACAGTTGTCAATAATCAAGCGTGGGCAAATCTGGAGAAAGTCCAGCTAACCCCAGCCGAACTCGTTGAGGGGCGTTGGGTGGTCAGTGAACGCTGGTACGCTATCTCGGATACTGTCTCCCTGCCGTTAGAGGATATGGATGCTGTGTTTATGCGGACTGACCCCCCCGTGACTATTCCCTACCTCTACGCGACCTATATTCTGGACTACATTAATCCCAAAAAGACTCAAGTCATCAATACGCCGACAGGTTTGCGACGGGCAAATGAGAAAATGTATGCCCTACAGTTTAAGGAAGTAATTCCGGAAACCATTGTTAGCCAGGATAAGTTGACCATCCAGAAATTCGTCGAGAAACAAGGAGCAGCCGTACTTAAACCCTTGGGCGGTAAAGCTGGGGAAGGGATTTTGTTTCTAGAAGCAGGCGATCGCAACTTTAATTCCCTAGTCGAAATTAGCACTAAATGGGGATATGAACCCGTCATGGTGCAAACTTATCTTCCGGCGGCTAAAGAGGGAGATAAGCGGATCATCCTCCTCAATGGTGACCCGATTGGGGCAGTCAATCGCATTCCTACAGGCAGCGAATTTCGCGGCAACATGGCAGTTGGGGGTCGAGTGGCAGCGACAGAAATTACATCGCAAGAGCAAAAAATTTGTGCGTTGCTCAAGCCACAGTTGCAACAAGATGGTTTATATTTTGTGGGAATCGATGTGATTGGTGGCTATCTCACCGAGGTGAACGTGACCAGTCCCACAGGTATCCGCGAGATTGATCAACTTAATGGTACGTGCTTAGGCAAAGACGTGATTGCCTGGGTTGAAAACCCAAGGAACTCGTAATAATGACGAATGACGAATGACGAACAACAAATGACAAATCAAATTGGAGTTGCTGTAATCGGTACCGGATTTGGACAGAAAATTCATATCCCAGGTTTTCAGATTCACCCCCGCACACAGGTGGTAGCGGTTTATAATCCGCACCTGGATAAAGCCAAGGCGGTAGCTGAATCTCATAATATTCCCCAAGCGAGCGATCGCCTGGAGGATATACTAGCGATGCCAGATGTGCAAGCGGTGAGTATTTCTACCCCACCCTTTCTCCACTACGACATGGCGCAGCAGGTGTTGCAAGCCGGAAAACATCTGTTATTGGAAAAACCAATGACCCTCTCAGCTACCGAAACGCGAGATCTCTATCACCTCGCCAAGCAGCAAGGGGTAGTGGCGATGCCAGATTTTGAATTTCGCTTTGTTCCCCCATGGCAACTCTTGGCAGAACATTTAGAATCCGGCTATGTTGGTCAGAAGCGTCTGATTAAAATTGACTGGTTAGTCTCCAGTCGTGCCAACGCGCAACGGGCTTGGAACTGGTACGCCCAAAAGGAAAAGGGCGGAGGTGCATTAGGCGCTGTGGGGTCTCACGCTTTTGATTACATTAATTGGTTGTTTGGTTCGGTGCGTCGGTTGTGCGCCCAAATGAGTACGGCAATTCCAGAACGTCCTGATCCCAGTCAAGGGGGAAAACTGAAACCCGTGGACGCCGATGATACCTGTCTGCTGATGCTGGAATTAGCCGATGGTACACCTTGCCAACTTTGCATCAGTTCCGTTACTTATAATGGGCGGGGGCATTTTGTCGAAGTCTATGGCGATCGCGGAACGTTGGTTTTGGGCAGTTCCAACCAAAATGATTATGTCCATGGATTTCAGCTTTGGGCAGCCCCGGCTGGAGAATCGCTGTCAGAAGTAGATATTCCCAAACGACTAGCATTTCCCCAAGTTTACCCGGATGGACGTTTAGCACCCTTTATTCGGGTTGTGGATCAGTGGGTACAAAGTATTGATGCGGATAAACATCAAAGTCCTTCGCTAGCGGAAGGCGTCTATTCCCAATTATTAATGGATTTAACCCATCAATCGCATCAAGAGAACAGTTGGGTAGATGTACCTAGTTTATCCAGTTTTTTAGCTTAGGGGTTGCTGAATCAGTATTGTGGTGAGGGAAGAGAACAGGGAACAGTGTTCTCATAACTTTTTAACCCCTCAATGAGGAGGATCAATTGACTGCTTCCCGAATTTTGCCATCTTCCTCACCTTTATTCAGCCAACCTTTGTTAAAAGTAAGAGTTATAATGGGGAGTATTCGGTAGCGCCTGTTACTTTTTTAGAGTTTATAGCCACAAAAGAAAATGATTAAGGCTTTTAAGTAGATATCAAGTTTTCCCAATTAATTTAATAGCTTGAGAGAATAATTGAGGTATTTTAATTTAATTGTTCAGAAGAATAATTAACTGTAAAAATTTATTTAAAGTATGAGTAAAAATAACGGTAAAATTCTGTGAATCTTCCATGAAGGCAAGAGATTACAAGCCCTTATAGCCATATCCCCACCGGGGGGATGTTCATAAAATCTTTATATAATAAGTAATTTACGGCTATCCCCCCTAGGGTAAGTCTATGGCAGCAGACTTGAGGACATCGGAACCTAAGCCTCACTTAATGAGTCTAGAAATGTTAAGGTAAGGATGAAATGTCTTGATTTCCGTGCCTGTTGAGGTTGAAGAAAAATTCACCTATGTCACAGCCTACTATGAATACGTGTTCCCAAATTCAATGCCCTTTTTGCGATGCCAACTCTTCTGATAGTGGATGTATGCGATATAGTCATCCTACTCAATGTCACTTAACCTCGATGTTTGAGTTTGACTCGGATGATAAGTGGTTATTTAAGTCCGCCGACAGTGAATTACAGGAGATTCAAACTCTCAATAACCGTTTTATTAACAAAGATAAAGCGAGTCGAAAACAACTTCAGCAACTTAAGAAGAAATCACCGAGAAGCCTGGAGTTACCAATTCCTCAAGCAATACCTCATCCCAGAACAGAAACACAGTTACAACTGGGAGGGTAAATAATTGTTCATTGTTGATGGTTCATAGGTGGCTGTTTGGAGATGTTTTAGTCTTTCTACAGCTTGACCTGAGTCTGGCTGGCAGCGAAAATAATACGGTTTTTATCCTCACGTCATGGAGGGGAAAGCGGTGTCTTCTTCTAGAGCAATTTCAAATCATTTATGGAATCCAATGCTAGTTTCTCATCACAAAAAAAACACCTGTTCCCTGTTCCCTATTCCCTTTGTCTACTATCGTGAGTTCCACATCGCAAATGAAAACGCTATATATACTTTAAGCAGGAACACCGTTTTTTTGTGTTCCTGCTTTCCCTACTAACATAGTTAGCAGGCTTATTGATGGATTAGGCGATTGAGTTAACGCCTGAACAATATTGACAGAATTAGTACAGTTCTTCTTCTTGGTGAGTGACGATGGTGCAGTCAGATTTAGGATAAGCTACACAGGTCAAAATATATCCAGCTTCAATCTGATCATCATCTAAGAAAGACTGGTCAGACTGATCAATTTCACCATTGACGAGTTTACCAGCGCAGGTCGAACAAGCACCAGCACGGCAAGAATAGGGCAAATCAATACCCTGTTCTTCCGCCACATCGAGAATGTACTCGTCATCAGGTACTTCAATAGTTGTATCCAAGCCTTCAGCTTCGTTCTTTAAGGTAACTTTGTAACTTGCCATTTGTGTTCCTCTCTATTAGTCTGAAGCAGCAGAATCAATTGTGCTGTAGTATACTGACCCAACTAGCCTAAGCTGGTGGGAGCAACTTTTTCTGCTTCACTTCTGATACTACGAAAAAAAGTTAAAAAGTTTAAACAGGATTAGGAATGAAAGTGTTAATTGAATATTAAATCAGTTATTCTTATAGGTCTATCAAGCCGTTAGTGTCCAGATATGTGCGGCATGATTATCCCAGTCAATGACGGTGTTGACAAGGGTTTACTGGATTTTTGATTAGAGCTATTGACGGATTAAACCCCTGATTAATCAGCATTAGTTATATTTATAATTAAGTTCGATGATTTGTACTTAGACATGAACCACCCCGCCGACTGTGAGGGCGGGGAAGCCTAAGTAAGGTGAATCAGAAATTCCGCTGTGGGAAGATGTCACTTCACCCAATTCTTGGCGCGTTCAACGGCTTTCTGCCAACTGATAAAATTATCCTGGGCAACTTTTGTGCCATCTCCTGGTTCAAATGTCCGTTCGATGGAGGTTTGGTTAACGAGCTTATGGTAATCATCCCAAAAACCAACGGCTAAACCTGCACCAAATGCCGCACCTTGCGCTGTCGCATCAAGAACGGCGGGGCGTTCTACTGGGATGTTAAGGACATCGGCTTGAAACTGCATTAAGAAGTCATTCTGAGACGCACCACCGTCTACTTTCAGGAGTTCGATGGGGGTGTCGCCATCTTTGTTCATGGCATCAACGACTTCTCGAACTTGATAAGCGATTGATTCCAATACCGCCCGTACCATATGTTCCCGCTTGACACCGCCTGTAATACCGAGAAATGCACCTCTGGCACTCATATCCCAGTGGGGGGCACCCAAACCACTGAGGGCGGGCACAAAATAGATGCCATTGGTATCTTCGACTTGACGCGCTAGGGGTTCAGTTTCGGCAGCCGACTCAATCAGTTGTAAACCATCTCGTAGCCACTGAATACAAGCCCCGGTGGTGAACATCGCCCCTTCTAGGGCAAAAGCTACATCAGTGCCACTGCCATTTGCCGCTTTTGTCCAGGCGACAGTGGAAAGGAGTCGATTGCCCGATCGCGTCACTTCTTTGCCCGTATAGGAAATTAAGAAGCAGCCTGTACCATACGTACATTTGAGCATACCCGGGCGATCGCAACCGTGGGCAAACAGTGCCGCTTGTTGATCCCCGAAAATCGCCATAATTGGAATTTCTTCCCCTAACAAACTGGATTCAGTTTTACCAAACAGTCCCATACTGGGTTGAATTTGGGGCAAAATCTGAGCCGGAATGCCAAATAAATCCAAGAGGCTGTGATCCCAATCCTGATTAGCGAGATTCATCAGCATGGTGCGGCTGGCATTACTGTGATCGGTAACGTGGACTTTGCCCCCGGTGAGATTCCAGAGAATCCAGGTATCAATAGTGCCTGCTAAGACATTATCAAAATTCGTATCCGGTTTTTCCTGACGCACCCAATTCAGCAGCCATTCTAACTTCGTGGCTGAGAAATAAGCATCCAGGACTAATCCTGTACGTTGTTGAATATCCGCATCATGCCCCTGTTGGCTTAACTCCCGACATCGGGCGGCGGTGCGTCGATCCTGCCAAACGATCGCATTATGCAAGGGTTCCCCTGTGGTTTTATCCCAGAGTAAACAGGTTTCACGCTGTACGGTTAAACCAATCGCCGCAATTTCCGAAGCCGAAACCCCCTTATCCTTTAAGACTTGCTGCATACAGTCACGAGTATCCCGCCAAATTTCCTGGGGATCATGTTCCAACCAACCGGGTTGGGGGTAGTGTTGGGTGAATTCCTGATAAACTTGTCCCGCGATCGCACCTTGCTTGTCAAATAGAATGGCTCGGTTCCCCGTGGTACCGAGGTCAAGGGCTAGGACGTATTTCGCGTTAGTCGTCATCGCAATCTTATAAATTTACAGCTAAACCCCAAATAGGGTTGAGTACAGATTTACCAGGTTATGCGGACACTCGGCTACTCTCTGTAGTCTTTCTTTGCGTTGACAGCAAATGTCTTATGTCATTCGTCATACTCGCTATCGCGAGAAGCAAGCTACGTCATTCGTCATTCGTCCTTAGCTGAACGCCGGAAGCCTCACGCCATATTTGTACTCAAATTGGCGTGAGATGGATAGGCGGTCAATCGATGGGGTTCAACACCCCTGAGATTGACAACCTGCGTATCAACTCACGAATAACATCGGATTGAGTTCTTTCCGTTACTTGACAAAACTTGGCGAGGTGTTCATATTCTCTATTTGATACTCGTGTTGTTACCTGTTTCATAGTTGTCAATGTGCTTTCAATGTCCTACGATTGTAGCGTATAGGTTAAACAAAATTAAAAGCTAATCGCTTGCCTGTGCATTGAACCTTGACAACCACCGAATATGGGGTTCCGTCCAGAAACCGACTACTCGTAGTCGCATCTGTGGGCGGGTAAAATTCTAGCAGTACAGAGGTATGAACACATCTTTGTATTGTTCCGGCGCGGAGGGGCATCCCGTGTCGTTAATAAAGCCAAGAGTCTCCTAAACAATAGTCGGATTGTCTTGGAAGCCTACACCATACCTGTACTCAGGTTGGTGTAGGAGTATGTCACTAAATTCTCTTACCCATCTCCCCCTGCTTCCCCTGCTTCCCCTGCTTCCCCTGCTCCCCCTGCTCTTAATTCCGGAGAATCCCTAACCCCGCTTCCCGTTCAATATAATCGGCAAGGTTAATAAAATCATCGCGGGGATAACAAATTCCGCCCACCAGTTTAAACGCTAACTCACTGCGAGCTTCGTCAGGATTTTCCAGTAAATGAATTCCCCAATAATACAGTTGATCACTAGAGCGAATACAAGCGTATTTGGGATCAATGCAGTGGAACTTATGATCGATGGCTTTGACCTCATTATACGTATCCAAAAACGTATCTCTGAGTAACCGCAATCGCCGTTTAGAGCCGGGATATTTGAAATTATTGACTAACACAAATAGGTGAGCTTGTTGATTAAGTTCTCGGATTCCTCTTACCGTATCCTTAATCACTTGACCATGTTTGTTCAGTCCCAAGGGATTTAAGGTGGTGGGAATAATGCAATAGTCAAATTGACTCACCAGCTCTTTGGGATTACGTTCTAAGGCAGGGGAACAATCACAAACGACCATTTTACAATCCCGTGCTGCATCTTCATGCCACTCACGCCAATCATAGACCGCAATATAGGTACTCGCGCCAACACCTCTAGGTCGGGGAACATCCACCCCATCGCCTAGTAGCTTTTGCAGGTTTTGTTCTGGGTCTAAATCGACGAGCGCCACATTAAATCCCTCTAGGGCAAAAGCACCCGCTAAATGAGCAGATACGGTGGTTTTGCCGACGCCACCTTTGCAGGTAAAAACGCCAACATAAATTTTACCCGGTTTCGGCGGTTCTGGCGGCGGTAATTCATCCTCATTCACCCAGAGAATTTGGGTGTCTGCTGCAATTCCACATTGGATTTTAGCGTCTGACCCCCAAGAGCGAATTAAAGCATTGGCGGGCGCACCATAGCCTTTAGTCGTGATAAAAAAACCACAGTTAAAGTCTTGACCCGCTTTCGATTCTAAAAAGCCTAGGAATCGGAGTATTTGCGGTTTTTGGACATTACTGATCAACCATTTCAGATGAACCGCACCCGTTTGACCCTCTTTGCTAACCACTAAATCATACTCTGGCGGCTTGGGGTCGGGAGTGGTAACAGTCCACCCCTCGTTCTGAAAAATCGTTGCCACATGTTGCTCAAACTGAGCAAAGTCTCTCATATAAGGCGGCTTTCGAGATGATGACATAACTACGAGCAAGTAATAAGTAATAAGTAATAAGTCAAAACGGGGATGGCAGAGCAAATAAAGTGTTGTTTTTACTTACACATATCTTGTTCAATACGTCAACCCTTGTTTTTGACCGACTCTCTGGACTATTGTAACTTTTATCACCAATTGCCCCACGTTTCTGCTGATTGATCATTGAGCCTGATGTTACTCAACCCACTCTCATCTCCCAGACGTGCCATGGCACGTTTCTACAACCCCATCTCTCTTTAAAGTTTAAGCCCATAGAGGGATGCATTTGTGCTAAACACCTGTAAAGTGAACTTAATTTAACTCGCCAGAGGGATGTGCGTCAATTAATTCTTCTGTAACTTGGAAAGTGAAATACATACATATTGATGCTTTTCGAGGACTTATATATGAATCCGACAAATCCTTCAGATCGCCAAGCTAAGACAAAAGAGCAAATTAAATACGAAAACTACGACAGAAACCTGGTTCCGGCGGAAACAGCCGCCCGTCATGAACGGGAAGGAGATAACTATAAGACGAAGGTTACGGAAGATCAGCAAACCAATCCTGATAGTATCAACACCACTGAGGGATATACCGTAGACAACGAAGGCTTGGTGAATAACTTTGCCGTTGAACCCGAAATGTATGTCAACGAACCGGGTGACTTGCGCCAAAAAGAAGAACAAGAGACGGCTAAACGCCGCCAAGAACTGCAACAACTCGATGAAGAACGCCAAGGCGAGTTGACGATGGAAAAAGATGAGCGTGGTCGAGGACCCGGCGCTGTCTAAGGATAGACAAAATAGAAAAATAACTTAAGTACAGACGTAGCAGGCTACGTCTGTGTTTTTAGGTTTGAATTATAGCTGTCGTCATAAAGTTTAGGAGAGATTTAACGGCTGAAACAACTACGTACCAGCAATAAACTTTTGCTCCCCTGCTCCCCCACACCTCTACATCAATAAGGTCCAAACATCTCGTTAGCTGGCACGTCTGGATTGTCGCTGTAGAAAAACTCACGAATGAGTTGCAGGACTTCCTCTTTGCTTAAAAAACCATCCTGATTGGTATCTAATTTAGGAAATACTCGTGGAGCATAAACAGGCGATACATTGTAAACACTTAAAATCCCTGCCCACTCTGCTTGGCTAATTTTTCCATCTTCATCTTTGTCAAACACCTCGAAAACTAATTCCATAAAGAAATGGATGTTGTGCAGGTATTTCTCTTCATCATTTAAAATAATAGAATAGTAGGATAACCATTCTTCTAAGCTAACTTTTTTATTGTGGGTTATATCTGCATCTCGTTTCAATTCTTCCCAGTTGCGATTACAGTTATTCAGTAAAATTTGATACCTAGGGGAACGCGAACCCCAGTGTCTTAATGCGGCTAACTTTTTTATAATATTTTCAAAATCTTGATAAGCTAAAGCCCCATCAAACTTGGCATCGTGCATACTGAAAAATTTAGTCAGTTTGCGCGTTTGTAGTTCAGTCAGCATAAGTTTCCCCTCTGAGAGTAGAGACATTGCAGGCAACGTCTCTACAATATCATTTCTCTAGGTCACAGAGACTTATGGGTAGTCGGAAGAGCTAATAATCGATGCTACCTTGAGCAACAACGTCAAATATCCAGCCGATAAACACAAACTGCCCTGTGCTGATTCCCGTTGTGGTAAGTAGGTGGACACAATAAAAGCTATAGCGCTACGCGCTAGGCTTTCTTGCAATAGGCAATAGGCAATAGTGAAGAAAAACACTGACTCATCAAGGGATTGAGCGATTTAAATGCGCCACAGCTAACATCGTATGGTGATTTGTCCAGGCTTCTATGGAGTCAAAACAGGGTTTATTTTCAAATAACTGAGGAACCGCCGATCGCAACGTATCAGCATAGGCGTCATTCATTGCACCAGCTTCTTGTCCCAATTGAATCACAGACTCAATATACTCCTTTTGGTTGATGCGGCGATCGCCACAACAAATTAATATTAATGGAGCTTCCCCCACCTGACGCTGATTAAAGGCACAGGCTTTGAGTTTTTCCCGATTCGCCGCTTCCCGCACCACTACAAATCGCCAGGGTTGTAGGTTGTAACCGGAGGGCGATCGCACGCCTAAGCGAAATATTTCTGTTAAAATAGCCTCCGGAATCGTATCCGGACGAAAAGAACGCGCCGCACGACGTTGTTCAATAGCCGTTTGTACGTTTAAGGTGGGTTGTAAATCGCTAGTCATTCGATTTTTAGGATAACGACAAATAAATTAAATAAGGTGGTTGTTTAAACCACCTCATCCTACCACAACTGGTAATATTAGACTCAATTCAATTTAGCTTAAGCTAAAACAAAATCCACATCTTCGGCGCCAGAGGTTTCACCTTGTCCTGATGTAACTTGTTCTCCATTTACATCAACACAGAATGGCGTATCTTCTAAGTTCACATTATAATCAGTCGTATCGGCTGTATACCCCACACTAGCAATCATTTTCCGCCCTTCATCGGTGTAAGCAAATGCCAACATTTGATTTTTATCTTTCTGATTGTCGTAAGCCCAAATCACCATGTATTGTTGTCCCTGATACTCGAAAACCTTAGGCGGACGAGTGGGCGTATAACGACCTTCATCACCAAAGCTAGCATCGAGAAAACCTTGTACCGAATCCGTAGCGACTGTCGCATAAGCAACTTCTTCTTCAGATGCAGGTTCTGCTTCTTCTTGACTTTCATCAACCACTTCTTCTTGGTCTCGGTTGCGTAAATAATCAACCGCCATTTTTGTCCCAATACCACCAACCGCAGCCACACCTGTACCGATGAGAATATTGCGAAGCAGATTCTTCTTATTCATGATTTATCCTGAACGTTTTACCTAATTTACATCACGTCAATATTATCATTAACAGTACCAGGTAATAATGTCAGGAAAATTTTTAATTTTTAGAGGGAGAAAGCATTACCCTTTTACCCTCTGCCTTCTGCCCTCTAAGTAATCGGACAAAATAAAACGGCACGCTACATAAACGTAGCTTGCTTCTCAAGGGAGCGAGTTCTTCACCGTTCACGTTAATTATGTCCACCTACTTACCCTCTACCCCCTGCCTTGGAGCCTTCTCCCTATTCCAACAGGGAGTAGTTAACCCAGATTGAGTTGTGTTAATCAGAGTCAGATGAAATATATCGACTAATCAAGTTAACCGTGTAATTGAGACTAAGGAGGAGAAGGAGTAGAATTGCTATTTTTATCGGCAACGGAGCAAAAAACAAGCAAAATATCAGACAGATTAATGCAGTGAGTACAGCAGCAACTCGTTCTATTTCTTCAGTAACTTTAAGACTGAGATAAACGGCTATTAAGGCAATGATTAACGTTATTGACCAAAGTATCAGCGTCATAAAACTACAGCAGAAATAACTCAAGTCTATGGTTCATTAAACTCATAGGCAGCACAGTAGCAATCGTTACAGATTCTGCAATTACCCAAGTCAGTGGACACAATTAAAGTTCAAGCTGGAATCGTCATACTCGCTCCCGACAAGAAGCAAGCTATAGCCTTTGTCATTTATCCTGTGTAAGGGTTATAATTTGCCCAATCTTGACATAACGCTTGATTTGCCAACCAACGACGTGGCAGCCTAACTGGGGTTATTGAATGAATGTGCTAGGTCATCATAGTCATCCATCCCATTACCTTTTTACCTCTTCGGAAAAGTACAGAGTCCGCTAATCCTAAGTAATGGGCGACGAGTAGTAGTAAAAAAGATTGACCCATAACCTGATCAAGAAGGTTAGGGCAATTTTCAAAGTCTAAGCATAATACTGTGGAACGGTTCCAGAGTTCTCGAAATAATTTACAATTTTTAGGTAGAAACGATATAAGAGAACGAAATCGGCTGAGTGCCGCCTTCTCTAAGTCTGCGCTGGTGTAATTGGCTGGGGAGTGTTGATCTGCCATTCTTATCCTCCTAGTAGCCTAATAGCTCTCCCATCTCCAAGATAATAGAGTGAAGCCTCTGCCTCCAAAACTCTGTAACGAAAACTTTACTATTGGTAGATTTTTTTTTGGCAAGGGTTTCCCTCAAACTCCTACATAAGACATAAGGCAAAGAACAAATGATGCTCCTAACCGTTCACGTTAAACGGTGTTGGCTAATTAACCTGACTGCCATGACTCCGAGGATCATCTGGAGACGTCTTTGACGATGATACAGGCGCTTTAAATGTAGAGACTTGTCCATCGCCTTGAGTATAGGGTAAAGGTAGGTCAGCGACCAAGGCTTCTAAGTTCGCCTCTAAAACTGGGCGAGGTTGTTCCCCAATCGTTTGGGCAATGGCTTCGCCTTGGGCGTCTAAAAACACAAAATGGGGGATACCATCGACTCGGTAGTTGAGAATTTCGGGTAACCACTTGCTGTTATCCACATTCAGCATCACAAAATTAACCGAGTCGGTGTACTGTTGTTTCAATTCCCCCAAGTCTTGCGCCATGGCTTGACAAGTAGTACACCAGTTAGCATAGAACTCCATTAAGGTTGGCTTGCCATTACTCATGGCAACTTCTAGGGGCGTGGATTCCTCAGCTTGGGCATCGAGAGAAGCCGAACCCGTCTGTGTTTGTAATCCTAAGAATAGGGCAACGCCAAGAATGATGGCGACTAGGGCAATTATAAAATTTCTCAGCCGAGAGCTGAGACTTGCTTTAGGTGTCTGGGGAGATGGAGAGCCGGAGTCTGGGGAATTCGCGGTCATGTTTAACGCAATTTAAGTTACAACTTGTCAATTTTCATCAAAACGATGCTGTCCATAGGCTAACAAGACCATGAAAAAACGGCTAACCCTCACCTTTCCAAAACGCACAGTCCAAATGCCAGTAACCTACCGACTGGCAAAGGATTTCAATGTCGCCGCCAATATTATCCGCGCTCAAGTTGCCCCCAATCAAATTGGCAAACTCGTGGTGGAACTCTCAGGAGATATCGATCAGCTTGATGCTGCCATTGAGTGGATGCGATCGCACGATATCAATGTATCCCTGATTGACCGAGAAATCTTGATTGACGAAACCAGTTGTGTCGATTGTGGATTGTGTACGGGTGTGTGTCCCACAGAAGCCTTAACCCTCAATCCCGATGACTTTCGACTCAACTTTACGCGATCGCGTTGTATTGTCTGTGAGCAGTGTATCCCTACTTGTCCGGTTCAGGCAATTTCTACGAATCTTTAATTCGTCATTTGTTTATGTCATTCGTCATCGGACAATTAACGATTGTTATTTAATAAGGGTCGTACAATCAGAAAACCTGCACCAAAGGCACTGAGTACAATCAACACGATGGCTAAGACTAAAAACCAACCATTGACCTCTCTGTGACCCTCAGAGGCGGATGTACGCCGGGAACGAGAGTCTTCCTGTTCAATGACGAAACTTTCTCTGTAAGGCGAGGAAAGGGGGTCTAACTGGGGATGAGGAGGGGGAACCTCAACCCCTACCCTAGAGGGAGCTGATTTAGGTGATTTAGATGATTTAGGGATTGACGGGGTGGGATGGGATTCTGAAGGAATCGATTGGCGTCGAGGCATTTCCACCCCGGTAACGGGTGTCAATGAATCCACTACCTGCTGAAGATGTTGGCTCGATTGCAGCACTTTTTCCACTTCTTGGCGCAGTTTTTGGTTTTGTTTGACCAACTGCTTATTTTGACCATTGAGGGAATCCAACATCGCTTGGGCTGCTTGTAACTCAGCCGCCAGTTCCCGGTATACAGAGATTGGCACTGAAGGGCAATAATTATTGGCGGCGGTTGACGGGGTATAACGGTCGGTTGGCGGATTTTGCATAGAAGGATTAATTGGGGAATTAGAATTCATGTAGACCGCGTAGGTCTTAGGCTGGTCAGGTGCGGGAAATTTCGATGCCCTCGGAACCTATAGCCGTGGGGTTCCTGACAAAAGTTTCGTTCTTATCTAGGAATAGTCGTAACCGACTTCTGATGAACTCCTAGCTCTATAACTGTGGCATTAATTATACGACGCCTATCTTACACTATTCGCCTCTTTAGGAAAGAAGCCTATGCTATTTAACATTAACTCCATGGTTTTGCCATTTCCGGTCATCAAGAGGGCAATAATGGGAAAAAATGCCCCACAGGTCCATATCCTTGACCAATATCGAGGGCGTATTGGAGTGCTGTTGTCACATACTCCTTTGCCTTCTGCACGGCGGTGAGTGGGTTTTTGCCCATCGCCAAATTCGCCGCGATCGCACTACTGAGTGTACAACCTGTGCCGTGATTATTCTTGGTTTCAATCAACATCGTTTTCAGGGTGTAGAACTGAGACCCATCAAACCAGACATCGACCCCACACAGATCACCCTTCATCGCACCGCCCTTAACTAAAACAGCGTTTGCTCCCAGTTGATAAATGCGTTGGGCAGCCGATCGCATATCATCAAGGGTATGAATCTCTAAACCACTAAGTAATTGAGCTTCATAACGATTGGGTGTCACTATCGTTGCCAGAGGAATCAAACCCTCTCGCAAAGACGTTATCGCCTGATCATCAATCAGTTGGTCTCCTGTGCGGGATACCATCACCGGATCAACCACCAGGGGGTCAAGCTGGAAACTCTTAACCTGAGACACTACAGCATTAATAATCTCAGCATTGAGTAACATACCCGTTTTGGTCGCCTGAATCCCCATATCGCCCACCACTGCCTCAATTTGAGCAACAACGGCGGCGACTGGCAAAGCATCAACGCGGTTGACCCCTTGAGTATTCTGGGCGGTGACACAAGTCAGGACACTCGCACCATGAACTCGGTGAAAGGCATAGGTTTTCAAGTCTGCCTGAATTCCTGCCCCACCGCCGCTATCTGATCCGGCTATTGTCAGCGCTACTGGTACTTGCATCAGTTATGAGTTTTGAGTTATGGGTTTTGAGGTTTGATACTTCGCTCCCCCAGCTTCCCCAGCTTCCCCAGCTCCCCCAGCTTCCCCAGCTTCCCCAGCTTCCCCAGCTTCCCCAGCTCCCCCAGCTTCCCCAGCTTCCCCAGCTTCCCCAGCTTCCCCAGCTCCCCTACCTTCTCGTACTAGCTTCTGGGAAAACGACGCCGTTGCAAAAATTCGGGAATATCTAGTCCCGGTCGGCTTTTCGGTTCTGGTGCAGGGGTTGGCGGATTAGGTCTCGGTGTAATCGGTCGTGTATAACGGGGAACTTCGTTGACAGGTGGGGGCGGTGGCGCTTCACCACTAAATCCCGTGGCAATCACCGTAATTCTAATTTCACCTTGAAGCCTGTCATCAATCACAGCACCAAAAATAATATTAGCGTTGGGATCAACCACCTCGTAAATTGTTTCCGCCGCCGCATTAACTTCGTGTAGCGTCAGATCACTACCCCCGGTAATATTAAAAACTACCCCTCTAGCGCCTTCCACCGACGACTCCAGCAGGGGCGAGGAAATCGCTGCCACCGCCGCTTCTCTAGCGCGGGATTTACCGGAACCTACACCAATTCCCATTAACGCTGAACCCGCGTCTGCCATAACAGCTCGCACATCAGCAAAATCGACATTCACTAACCCTGGAACGGTGATAATATCTGAAATCCCTTGTACACCTTGACGCAGGATATCATCGGCAACTCTAAACGCATCTTGAACCGGTGTTTGTTCAGAAATCACCGACAACAGCTTATTATTGGGAATCACGATTAGAGTATCAACTCGGCTTTGCAGTGCGGCAATCCCTTCCTCCGCTTGAGACGTGCGGCGGCGTCCTTCAAAGGTAAACGGGCGAGTGACTACGCCCACCGTTAACGCGCCCATTTCCTTGGCGATTTCTGCCACAATCGGTGCTGCACCCGTTCCTGTACCGCCACCCATCCCGGCTGTAATGAAAACCAAATCGGACTCGGCTAAGGCTTGGGCAATTTCATCGCGAGATTCTTCTGCTGCTTTTTGACCAATGGCGGGATTTCCCCCCGCACCGAGTCCCCGTGTCAACTTTTGACCCACCTGCAAGCGTTTGGCGGCGGAGTTTTGGGAAAGGGCTTGAGAATCGGTATTAATTGACCAAAACTCGATCCCAGCCACTTCACTGGCAATCATCCGATTGACAGCGTTGCCGCCTCCACCACCAACACCAACAACTTTAATTCTGGCAACACTACCTGGCAAAATGTTGTCGCTCCTCGCGTCTTCCCTGGGAATCCCTTTGGAATCATAATCATGGGGTTGACTAAACTGCAACCCAGAGTTGCTGAAGGGATGGGTATTCTCCGCTCCAACTGAAAGATCGGTATTCAGCGTTATCGGAGAGCTTTGATGGACAAGCCCTAGTTTACTATTAAGCGTCATTGGAATAGGTCAGGGTTGATAATCAACTTTATCAGTTATATGTAACAATCTGAGTCAACTATAGGGTAAGTCGATTGAAAAACCAACGAACACCCCGGTTTGTTGTAAATACTCTTGAAGGGTACTCTCCTCAAGAGTTGCCCAAATGGGCATAGCTGAATTTTCTTTTATACCACTATTACCGCCATGGTTAGTCATGATCCGGTTTAGGGGTTTCACTTGCCGTCTTCATCTGAATCACCGGACGGTCTGGGTTTTTAAGATCAATATAGGCGATTTGGCTGGCTTGAAGCTGAGTGGGTAATTGTCTCATGCGATCCAAAACTGCCAGTTGTTCCGCCAATTGGGAACTATCAGCTCCTAAATGCACATTTCCTAATTCGGTTTTCAAGATTAAATTGGCTGGGTTGCGCCAATCAATCTCCAGGATTTTGACGGGAGAGTGGTGGACAGCCGGATACACTTGCGACCAGTATGGACGATAGTGTTCATTCTGACCCCGCACTTGCAGCGTGGGTAACTCGACATTGGCTTTGAGAGAACGATAGCTACTCTGGGGCATCCAGACGCCTCGTTCATCCAAAAAGCCCGGTTCTGAGGTTGTCTGAGTTTGCCCCTGGGCGATCGCAACAGGTTGGCGTTCTTGGACTTGAATGATCAACCCCGGAGGCATAAGTTGACGAGTTACTGTCGCTTCAGCAATGGGTGCGGTATTTTCGAGAGATTCTGCGATCGCTTGGGGTTCCACTCGCCAGAGGGATTGAGGATAGGATAAGGGGAGCAGCGATCGAATCGCCTGAGTTGAGAGAAATTGATTCCCCTCAATGTCAATTTGTTCCGGTTGGCGAATTACCCAATCGGGTAAGCTAATCGTCCAAATCAAACCGCTAGCCATACCGCCTACCATAAGCGATCGCCACAGCGCCTGAAAAAATTTAATTCGGCGTGCGCGTCTTAGCTGTTGTCGCCGATTACTGATTTGGGCTTGGGAAACTGATGCAATGTTATTCGTCATTCGTCATTTGTCATTTGTCATTCGTCATACTCGCTCCCGACAAGAAGCAAGCTACGTACAGTCGGGGCGGGTTTAGTTACATCTGGGTGTAACCGAAAAGATAGTAGTGAAACCCGCCCCTACATAATCTCCCTTATCTTTCCCATCTCCCTTATCTTTCCCATCTCCCTCATCTTCCCCATCTCCCTTATCTCACTCATCCTCTACTCTACCTGAGGGATCAAATCCAAGCCATTAGACCCTAAAGGGGGTATTACCCCTACGTATAAGGGTTCGGTCAATGATTTACGCTCTACTTGAATCAGGTGACTCAAGAGTCTTGCTTTATGAAACTGCATCTACCTACTTTTTTCAAAGCTTGTAACCCAGCTAGAACTCTAGTGATGGGCAATCCAGAGGATCGTCAGTACTATATTAATTTTTCGTCTGTGCGGGGCGGCAAAATTATCGAAGCCTTAGGACGCACGATCGCACGACTTTCGCCCGATGAACCTACCTGTCAGCTTTTTACGGGACATATTGGCTGTGGTAAGTCTACAGAATTGTTTCGCTTGAAGGCTCAGTTAGAGGCGGAAGAATTTCACGTTGTCTATTTTGAGTCATCTCAAGACTTGGACATGGCAGATGTTGATATTAGCGATATTTTACTCAGCATCGCTCGGTCGGTGAGTGAAAATCTCGAAGCGATCGGGATTCGTCTCCAACCCCGGTACTTTAACAAACTCTTCAACGAGATTAATGATTTTTTACAGACGCCTATCGATGTGGATGTAGCGGCTGAACTGTCCGTCGGTATTGCCAAAGTCACTGCCAAAACCAAAGATAGTCCTCAATTGCGCGAACAGATCAGACAACACCTAGAGCCTCGTACTCAAGGGATTTTGCAGGCGATTAATACTGAAATCATTGAACCGGCGATTAAAAAGCTCAAACAACGAGGTAAACAAGGGTTAGTCGTCATTATAGACAACTTGGATCGGGTTGATCCCCGACCGGTTCACGCGGGGCGATCGCAGCCTGAGTACCTGTTCATTGATCGCGGCTCTCAATTGCGACGCTTACGCTGTCATCTGGTTTATACCATCCCCTTAGCGCTGATGTTCTCTAACGAGTATGAAACCCTGAAGAATCGCTTGGGCGGGGGTGTGGCTCCTAAAGTGTTACCTATGGTGCCGATCTGGTATCGAGATGGGCGGGAGTTTCCGCAAGGAATGGCATTACTCCGACAACTGGTTTTAGCCCGTGCGTTTCCCCAGGTTCCTCCAGAAGAGCGCTTAAATTTAATCTCAGAGGTTTTTGACAGTCCCGAAACCCTGGATCGCATCTGTCGGATTAGTGGGGGTCACATTCGCAACTTGTTGGGACTGCTGTATAACTGCCTGCAACAAGAAGATCCACCCTTTTCTCGCGAATGCTTAGAGAGTGTGATTAAGGGATACCGGGACGATCTGGCGTTAGCGGTTGAGGATGCGGAATGGCAGTTACTCTTTCAGGTGGTTCAGCAGCAGTCCATTCGCGGGGAAAAAGAATATCAAACTCTGCTACGCAGTATGTTTGTCTATGAATACCGCGATGACTTGGGTCGTTGGTTTGGAGTAAACCCAGCTTTAGCCGAGACTGCTCGGTTTAAATCGGTTGCTGATGTGAGTGCTTGATGGGGAGCTGGGGGAGCTGGGGGAGCTGGGGGAGCTGGGGAAGATGAGGGAGCTGAGGGAGCTGAGGGAGCTGAGGGAGTAAACGAATGACGAATAACGAATGACAAATCAGTGATCCAAGTCACATTTACTATAAAATTTTGTCACGATTTTTATCAGTTGATCTCACTGTTTAATTCTATTAAAACTTGTTAAATTGTCTGCGTCTAAGTTGTGATTTTAGAAGTGGGTTAAATTTCTCAATAAATAGCTTTTATCTTATCAAAGATACGCTTTAATAAAAGATCTGTCATTAAAATAGCAGATCCATCCGCCGAAGCCAATAGAGGTCTTATTGGTTGGTTTTCTGTTTTTTAGCCTTTGTATTTAAAGTCCCTTATTAACACCAGCTTACTCGACGATAGCCACCTAGGAGTAGTCACATTTTGATAGGAATGAAGGAGAAAGAGAGAGAGAGAGCCGAAGAAATAGTCTTAGCCAATGAGCGTTCACTATCTACCCTGGCTCGGGCAATCACCCTGTCGGAAGGACAATTTGCCCTGATTTTAGTCCGCTGCAACTATGAGTGCTGCAAACAACCGATGTGCCAGCAACTCCAAGGGCTGACAGGAATTCCCTTGAAACAGTTAGTGCTTCAAGAGTCCAGTCAAACCTTATATACGGTTATCCTAGACGCGATCGCGAAAGAGGACTTATCTGTCCTGCTCGTATTTGGTCTGGAATCCGTGACCGCAATTGAT
Organism: Coleofasciculus chthonoplastes PCC 7420; assembly: GCF_000155555.1. Taxonomy (GTDB): domain Bacteria; phylum Cyanobacteriota; class Cyanobacteriia; order Cyanobacteriales; family Coleofasciculaceae; genus Coleofasciculus; species Coleofasciculus chthonoplastes_A. Next base: position 5,754 of record NZ_DS989879.1, on the reverse strand, counting down.
CCAGTCTTAATCTCTACCAATCAGGTACGCGACGAATTTCCGAAAAGTTTTAGCTTTCCTATCGTTTTATGGGTCACTGATGAATTACTCCACAAATTAGCCCGATTTGCTCCTGATTTTAAGAGTTGGGCGGCAACGTCGATTAAATTTGAACTGGCAACCGCCGAGTTGTTGGACTTATGGCAACACACAACTGAGGAACTGTTTACCACGCTTTTAGAGAAAAGTGTCGGTGAATTTTTGTCCAACGAAGCGCTCAAGCTGTCGCCGGGATGTCAGCGTCGTCAAGAACTCGAATCCGCATTACGGGATTTGCAGGGGCGTGGTGTGAATCTAGAACCTGCCCACTATGCGACATGGCAGTTTATTTTAGCCAGAGATGCCTTTAAACATGACTTGATTGAGGTGGCTCTGGAACAGTATCAACGGAGTCTAGATGTTTGGCAACAGATTACCTGTGCTGTCTCCGATGGCGCTGATCAACAATCCTTAGAACGGATTGGCATCTTACAGTGTCATCTGGGTTGGTGTTATTGTCGTCAAGCTCAATTACACCCAAGTCATAAGTATAGAAGTTGGGAGAAAGCTAGAGAATTTTGGCAAGCAGGGATTGACGCCTTTACGACGGCGGGACGCTTGGATTGGGTTGCCCACTTAACCATTCAACTGGGTGAAGTCTTGCAAAACCTGCAAAATTGGGCAGATTTACAAGCGCTGGCACTTCAGTCGTTGGCGCAGTCTCAAACCCAAGACAATGTGGCTCAATTACCCCAAGCTTATGGTTTTTTGGCAGCGGTGGCATTAGAAGAATCCAACTGGGAGGATGCCAAAGTCTTCGTCCAAACAGCGTTAGATATTTTGGATCAGTCTCACTTATCTCAACCTCAGCATCAGGGATGGTACTTACTGATCCGTGCCAAAGCCCAGCGTCAACTGGGGGAATCAGCAGCGGCGATCGCGGATTTAGAGGCGGCGTTAACGGTAGAGGGGTTACTGCCAAACGCGCCTCATCAGTCTCCCCAGCTTTATCTGGACATTCTCCAAGAACTGCGATCGCTCTACTTCGATCACCAGCAATACCTACGAGCCTTTGAACTCAAGCAAAAACAACGCTCCCTGGAACAACAGTATGGCTTTTTTACCTTTCTTGGTGCAGCACCCTTACTCTCTGGGCGACACCAACCACAATTATCACCCCTGGAAATAGCGGCGGCTGGGCGATTGCCGGATGTAAATCGACTCTTGGAACGCCTCAGCCGCAATGATCACAAACTAACGGTAATTCATGGTTCCTCTGGGGTAGGTAAAAGTTCTTTAATTCACGCCGGATTAGTCCCTGCCTTAGAGAGTCGCACGATTAGCGCTAGAGAGGTGATCCCCGTGGTGCAGAAAGTCTACAGCGATTGGCAAGCAGAGTTTTCTCGACAACTCAACCATGCCTTAGGCTGTACCTCTAATCCCTCATCGGATACGGCGTTAGATCCCCAACCCCTAAGCCAACTGGCAACCTGTGTCAATCAATTACAGCAGGCGGCTGATGGCAATATCCTGATCGTGCTAATTTTTGATCAATTTGAAGAATTTTTTTTCGTCTGTACGGAATTAGAACAGCGACGCCAGTTCTATGAATTTTTAGAGCATTGTCTGAATCTTCCCTTTGTCAAAGTTATTTTATCCCTGCGGGAAGATTACCTGCATTACCTGCTTGAATGCGAACGCTACACGAATTTGAGTGCGATTAACAACAATATTCTGGATCGACAACTTCGCTACCACTTGGGGGATTTGTCCCCACGGGAAGCGAAAAATGTCATTTCCACTCTGGCTTCAGGGTCTCAGTTTAAGTTAGACGACGCCCTAATTGATGCCCTAGTTCAGGATTTAGCCTCACCCACCGAAAGCGTGCGACTGATTGAATTACAGGTGGTGGGGATGCAACTGCAAACGGAAAAAATTACCACTCTGGCGCAATACCAAGCCTTAGGCACGAATCCGAAAGCCACTTTAGTCGAACGCTGGCTCTTGAATGCTATTGCTGATTGTGGATCTGAGAATCAAGAGACAGTTTGGCAAGTCTTATTTTCCCTGACAGATGACCGAGGGACTCGTCCCTTGAAAACTCAAATTGAGTTGGAATCCGGGACAAAAGACTTAGATATGGGACATACACCATCCCCATCAATTGTCAACCCGCCATCCTCACTTTCTCTAATTCTGGAGATTTTAGTTGGCTCAGGGTTGTTATTTCGCCTACCTGACGAACCCGAGGATCAATATCAGCTAGTTCACGATTACTTAGTCGCCCCCATCCGTCACCATTACAAAAAACGCCGCAAGCAGACACTGGTGACACGGCTGAAGCATAGTCAGATGGAACTCTTACGAGTTCGCAAACAGCGACTCCGGGCGATCGCAGTCGGTACAGCAATGGCAGTGCTGGCGGTTACGGCTGGGGGGTTAGGATGGCGGGCTGAGGTGCAACGCCGACGCGCCGCGACTCTAACCTTTAATGCCCAACTAGCGGCGATTAGTGCTTCCTCAGAAGCCCTATTTGCTTCTGGAAAAGAGTTTGATGCGCTGCTGGAAGCGCTCAGAGGCGCAAGACAGCTTAAGCAGGTTGCTGTCGGGGTTAAACCCGATACCCACCTACAAGTGATTGCCGCCCTCTCTCAAGCCGTAGACTCCATAACCGAGCGAAATCGGTTAGAAGGACATAGTGATATCGTCTGGGATGTCAGCTTTTCCCCTGATGGAGAACTGATTGCCTCAGCCAGCCGCGATCGCACGGTAAAATTGTGGCGTCCTGATGGTACATTAGTCACGACTCTGCAAGGGCATCAAGATAGCATTACCAGTGTTTCCTTTAGTCCAGATAGTCAGCTAATTGCATCCAGTAGTTGGGATGGTACAGTCAAGCTGTGGCGTCGGGATGGCACCCTTGTCCAAACGTTGACAGGGCATAAAGGTTATGTTTATAGCGTTAGGTTTAGTCCCGACGGTGAACACCTAGCCTCCACAGGTGCGGATGGTACGGTGCGCCTGTGGCGAGTGGATGGCGAGTTAATTCATACCCTTTCAGCCCATAAAAAAGCAGCGCAGTGGGTTAGCTTTAGTCCCAATGGTGAGATGCTAGCGTCAGCCGGAAGCGATCAAACCATCAAATTGTGGACAAAAGACGGTCAATTATGGAAAACGCTCACCGGACATCAGGGTAAGGTTAACAGTGTGGCATTTAGTCCCGATGGTAAATTCATTGCCTCAGCTAGCGATGATCGCACCGTGAAATTGTGGGATACTCAGGGTAAACTTATTAAAACCCTCTCCCAACCGGAACGCTGGGTATTAAACGTAACCTTCAGCGCTGACAGTCAGTTGATTGCAGCAGCAAGTGCCGATAATACGGTAAGACTGTGGAATCGTGATGGTAAATTACTGAAAACCTTTAAAGGACACAGCGATAGAGTAACCGCTGTCAGTTTTAGTCCCACAAAACAAGCAAAAGAAACCGCAGACACATTAGCAACTCCCGTCGTCCTCGCTTCTGCCAGTTATGATAAAACCATCAAACTTTGGGAACTGCGGCAACAGTCTCAGCTCATTTTACGCGGGCATGATGATGATGTGCGAGATGTGACCTTTTCTCCCAATGGAGAACGGATAGCTACGGCGAGTAACGATAAAACTGTCAAAATTTGGGATCGTTTTGGTCAACTTTTGCACACCTTAAACGGACATACGGAACGAATTTATAGTGTTAGCTTTAGTCCTGACGGGGAACGCCTTGCCTCAGCCAGTCGAGATGGTACGATTCGGCTGTGGAATAGAGAGGGAGACTTGATTAAGGTATTGAGCAGTCATCAGGATTGGGTGTTGGATGTCAGTTTTAGTCCTGATTCGCAAACCCTTGTCTCCGCCAGTCGAGATAAAACGATTAAACTTTGGACACGAGATGGAGTTTTGATGAAAACCTTAAAAGGACATCAATCCCGCGTCAATGGGGTAACTTTTAGTCCCGATGGTCAGATCTTGGCGTCTGCTAGTGATGACCAAACCGTCAAACTCTGGAATCGTCAGGGAGAATTGTTGAAAACGTTGAAAGGTCATAGTAATTGGGTGTTAGATGTTAGCTTCTCCGCCGACTCCCAGTTATTAGCGTCAGCTAGTTATGACAATACTGTCAAACTCTGGAATCGCCAGGGTGAACTGCAAACAACCCTGAAAGGATCTACCGATAGTGTGGCGCGGGTTGAGTTTAGTCCTAGAGGAAATATTCTGGCAACAACAAGCTGGGATAATCGGGTACAAATCTGGCGACTAGATGACACTTTAGTGAAAACATGGGAAGCTGAGGAGGGGCGCGTCACGAGTGTAAATTGGAGTCAGGATGGTCAGGCATTAGCTGTCGGTACTGAAGATAATACCGCAATTGTTTGGAATTTAGACTTGGAGGAACTGTTAGCAAAAAGTTGCAATTGGCTGCAAGATTATCTCAATCATAATCCTGATGTTAAACAGAGTAACCGTGAGCTTTGCCAACCCATCGCCCGTGAAAAATGAAATAGCTAATGTTGAAAGGTTATTTCTGAATAGGGCGGGTTTCGTTGTTCATTGATTAGTAACAAGCTAGCGCTAGTTCCTAAACCCGCCCCTACAATTGACCCGTTGCTTCATTTTTCCGAGCCTGCTGATTACGGTTTTTGGCATGAATCGAGCTTACTAGTGCAAGAAGGCAGAAATAACTGAACAGCTTATCTCCCCCCGCTTCCCCCGCTTCCCCTGCTGCCTCTGCTCCCCCTGCTCCCCCTACTTCATCGTATCTATGAAGCTGCTCAAGTATTTTTATGCCCGCTGCACTAGGGGAACCTTTGAACCCGTTTCAACGGGTTTAAGCTTTTAGCCCCAACTTTAGTTGAGGGCTTTCTTAAACTTAGTGTGCTTTCAAAATAACCCAAACTGTCTGTAGAGATCCCGACAGTTCGCCAAGATCAATCATTGTTGGGTTTCCTTACGTCAACCCAACCTACAATAATGACAAAGAGGCGAAGTTAGCATCAAAACTATGAAAGCCATATCTGAATTCCCCACAACTTTACCCGATCACACCCAACTCCCAGAATCGGATGGTACGTTTGTGAAAAATTTCCAAGAACATCCTCAAAGCATTCTATTAACCGAATCCATCGAGCCGATTCTCCAACAACTGCACCCCGACGAGCGCTACTGTATCGGTCAAGACAGCGGTATCTACTGGCGTTTAACCGACCCACCCGAACGCGGAGCCGAAGCCCCCGACTGGTTTTATGTTCCCAACGTACCACCGACTCTTGAGGGTCAAATGCGGCGCTCCTACGTGCTTTGGCAGGAAATCGTTTCTCCCCTCATCGTATTAGAATTTGTCTCTGGTAATGGTCAGGACGAACGAGATCGCACTCCCTACGAAGGGAAATTCTGGGTTTACGAACAAGCCATTCACGTCCCTTTCTACGGTATTTACGAAGTAACCCGATCCAGTGTAGAAGTCTATCATCTGGTCGAGGGGCGCTACCATTTACTACCAGCTAATGATCGCGGACACTACCCGATTTCACCTCTAGGAGTAGAACTTGGCATTTGGCAAGGACACTACAAAAACGCCGAACTTCCCTGGTTGCGGTGGTGGGATAGCGAGGGAAACTTGCTGTTGACGGGGGAGGAACGAGCCGAACAAGAACGCCAGCGAGCCGAACAAGAACGCCAGCGAGCCGAACAAGAACG
>NZ_DS989878.1 GCF_000155555.1 Coleofasciculus chthonoplastes PCC 7420 | reverse complement strand
CAGCAATTTCCACATCTAGATTCGCTTTTTTTGAGCCATCGGGTAACTGCACTAAATCCTTAGCAATGACCCGGTATCCATTACGGCGCATCCACAGCAAAAACCCTTGCTGCTTTTCATTGGTGCGATCAACCCCGGTGTAAAAGAAGGATCGCAGCAATCGTGAACCAGCCGTTAAACGAACCAACAGTTTGGTGTAATCGATTTCAATGCCTAATTGCAAAGCTGCATAAAACAGATTCGAGCCATCAATAAATATGGCAACTCGACCGCGATTTTCTAAAACTTGTTCAGGTGTAAAAATGGGATCGGTACTAAAATTATTCAACATGATTTTTATGCCTCAGTTTTTTATGCAAGAAATAGATGCCTCCTTCCCAACCATCTTCTCGTTTAGTCAGCCGTCAGAGTGATTTTGGCTGAAAACGACGGAACACTATTAGGCTTCCATCGCCCAAAAACAAGTGGGGATCTCCTTTAGCGATGATTCGCTAACCTTCCCCAATGCCGAGGAATGACTGATGTTGCACGATCTTAAATGAGAGTTTTTTGGTTAAAGTCACTGGGGTAGCCAGGTTTTTGGTAGATATCGATGTTTATTGGGGATAGTCAGCACGAGTAGACAAGCTGTTAGTCTAACTGATTCCCCGATACTGTACAAGACCTGCACAGTTAGAGTAGTGTTTCCGTATCTTGGACGAACTGCCAAACTCTTGTTTGACAAGGATTTGGTTAAATGAGTTAAGGGAATTAATTCCCAAAATAATGGTTTTGCCGACTTGCCTCAAGGCGAGGACAGTCTCCATATTAACCATGCGATCGCTTAACCATTGCTCGATAGATTCTAGACCATGATCTGTCCTCCTGTATGTGTGGATACTCTCTACCCTAGCCTCTTGGTAATCGGGACTCCTCTTACCTAGGCTTCGGCACAGGAAGTCCCTGAGTTTTTGGGCTACGTTGCTTTTAACGGTCAATGTGTTTCTTTGAGTCCGGTTAGAAGTCATCGATTGTTTACAAAAACGCCCTCCCTTACTTGGTTGTCATGGTATATATAGTTGGATTTACTTAGCATTTTGCCTAAAAAAAGTATTAAACACTACAAAACATTAACAAACTTTACTAAATTTTGTTTAAAAATGCTTGAACTAACTAAAAAAAAGGAGTTATTTCTCAATATAAGAATTATTTCGTTAAATTTAGGAGAGTGCAAGCTCATCTCTAGTTGAATAGCAGTCAACGGAACTGAGATTAAGTACGCAGCAGCAGAGTAGTCTTGGCAATTTGCCGTCTATCCATATAATAGCGATTTTGTCAACTCCTGTTGTTGAATGGGGGCTAAGACTACTCCGATCAGCTGCCCCAGCTCCCTAATTGTTCCCCTCTTTCCCACCATTTCAATCATCCCCACCTTCAGAATATTTGCCAGTCAGCCGTATTACCGCTTATTGTAAAGAAAGATTAAATAACTATCCCTAAGGGTTGTGTCAAGACTAATCGATACAGATCTCAGCTTTAGCCGAGAAAGCCCCTAGGGGGGAAATTGTCTAGTATAAGCGAAGGCTACCTAAAGTCAATGATGCCAGAGCTAAAAAGTCATCCTTATTTTCTGACACCGCGATCGCCCAATCCGGATTATCCCTTGTTCGTCTATTTATCGGGGATGGATGGAACAGGTCAGCTCTTGCGAATGCAGATACCCAACTTAGCCGCAGCGTTTGATGTTCGGTGTTTGGTCATTCCTCCCCACTATTTGAGTAACTGGCAAGACTTAGCCAATCAGGTGGCTAGCTTAATTGCCACAGAACTCAGCCAACGACGCAGCCAAAGCGTTTATCTGTGTGGCGAGTCTTTTGGTGGCTGTTTAGCCCTAAAGGTCGCCCTCACCGCCCCCCATCTGTTGCACCGAATCATTTTAAGTAACCCAGCCACATCCGTGAGTCAACCCTCTTGGTTGCTGTGGGGATCACAATGGTTAGGCGTATTACCCGATAATGTTTATCACCTATCTACTTTGACATTGTTACCCGTCTTATCATCCCTCAATCGGATGATTCCCAGCAATCGCCGCGCCCTCTTAGAGGCGATGCGATCATTACCTGCCAAAACCATGCATTGGCGAGTATCCATGCTGAGAAATTTTAAGGTTGATCCAGCAGCACTTGAACAGTTGACTCAACCCGTCCTCATTCTCGCCAGCGCTGCGGATCGCTTGTGGTGTTCGTTAGCAGAAGCCAAATCCTTAGTCAACTATCTGCCAAACGCTACAATGTCGGTGCTGCCGAAGTCAGGTCATGCCTGTTTACTGGAAACAGATGTCAACCTATTCGAGATTTTAAACCACCAAAACTTCTTAGATCTCAGTGTTACTCAACCCGAAATTGAACCTGATTCATCGGAAATTATCAGGGTTTAGACGGGGAGTTGAGTGTACAGGTGTCCCCTGGCGCAATTGAGTTCCTGTTCCACCATCAGCCGGATCAAGAAAAGGTCGCAAGTTAATCACTTCCGAACTGGGTCTAGACGGTTGACTAATTCCCAAGACTGACAATCCCTCATTTAACAACTGATTCAGCACATCTGAACCCTTATCATCTTCAATAAAAGTGGTAACCGCATCCGTCGATTGACCACTATCAGCAACCGTCAAATTTTCAAACACGCGATCGCGAGTGAGTTGAGGATCTTGACCCGGTGGTATAGTCAGGACGATTTGACAGTCTGGGTTCTTCTGAGTCGTGACACAAATAATGTCGTAGTTATTTTCCGTCGCTGTCCGCATTTCCAATAACCCATCCGGTCGATAAAACTCCAAACGGCGGCTAATTTCATTACAGCGGCGTTCTGGAGTCCAACCTCCACCCATCAAACTAGGAGTCGCCCAAGCATAAGCTTGATCAGGTTGACTTTCGGGGTGATACATCACCGTGTATTCCCCATCGAAGAATTGGCAGGTGAATCGAGGGTCATCAGTGTTATTCTGAGCAACGGTAGCATCACGCTGAAGCTGATTTTGAACGGCGAGGTTTTGGTTGACAGGGTTGACTGCTAAAACATTCGTACTAGCGAGGATAATGGCTAAACTTGCTGACCAGCCTGTGGTTCTTAACCCCAAAGACACCCCCTCTGATATTAAATGGCGGGTCATCTTAGTCGAGGGAACAGGGAATCGGGAAGAGGCTTTCATGATCTGGATACGTTGTGGATAATCGACTACTTATGAGGTTAAGACCATAGCAGTATCATAAGAGGTTCCCTGAATACTTCACAGTCATTTGTCATTCGTCATACTCGCTCCCTTGAGAAGCAAGCTACGTCATTCGTCATACTCGCTCCCTTGAGAAGCAAGCTACGTCATTGGTTATTTGCTTTCCCATCTTCCCCATCTTCCCAGCATGCCAAAATAGCGCGATACGTGCCTTCGGAACAGGCTCCGCCAACGCGCTATTTTGGCAATAGACAAGAGATAGGTTGAAACCCACGCTACATCAAGGTTTCAGCGATTGTACATAAGTAGGGCAGCGGCTCGACGGCTCGACAGCTCGACTGAGCGTTCGCCGAAGTCTGAGCGCTCGCCGAATGTCTAAAAAATCGCGGAAAGCCTCACAGTGAGCCAGTTTTGAATTTTTGGCTGGGGTAACTTCTGACTAGGGTTTTGAGTCAGAACGTGTGCGCGTGCAGTACCTCCATCACATCACAGATATAGCTGATGCCCGAATAGTCATCGAAAAACTTCGCTGCGACCTCATCCGAAATCTTCACGGCCATATCCCGATTGGGGGTGAGTATCTCGAACTTTACATTCGAGAAGTTCTCGCTAACGCTGGGTTGTCCCGACGAGCGCACGTTGCGACTGCCTTTACCGCCAGCGTCCACCACTGTATAACCGGTAGCCCCGGCTTCGTCGATGATCTTGCCGACCTTTTTCAGTAGCACCTTTTCCGTGACGATGACGAGCTTGCTGGCTTTCTGGGTCATGTAGTTTACCTCTTGATCCGTTCTATTACGACAATTCAAGGCAAAACCATAAAGTCTTGCCTTGAACCATATCTTTAAGATTATGCCAAAGATCGGTGATCTGGTTGTTAAATACCGCAAGCGACGCCAGGTTGTCGAGTCCCACTAGGGGTTACAGATTACATTGACCACAGATATAGGGGTTTTCTGAGACTAAAAGGAAAACTTATGATTTGAATTGGGCATTTCCATGCAAATTGGTACAGATTTTAAGATAAACTTAAGCACATAGAGATTCGGGTCTTACATAGATCTTGATTTATGGTAGGTTCTGCGGGACAGGTATTCGCATAATACCTGTGCTGTAGGGGTGTAGCGCTGCACCCCCGCTTTCTGCAACTTTTAACCAATTTCACTTATCACAATCACCACTCCCCCAGCCAGGGGAGGCGGAAGGAGGTATTCATGGCAAATTTCTCTCGCATGTCTCGTCAAAACTTTCTGTACACTGCCGGCGCTTCCGCAGCCGGCTCTATTGTAGTTCCAAGTAGAAATCAACAGCAACAACTGCCCGAGGATTGGAAATCCAAGGCTAACACAACACAGTCCGTCTTCACGGACTCTAAAGATTTATGGAAATAAATTCGAGGCCCCTCTTGCCTGCTGTCCTGACCCCTAATATTTGATTAAGGAGGAATTACAAAGTGGAGTTTTTGTCCGATTTCTTTACGCTCTTCCTAGGGAAGTTGCAGTCCCCAACACTTGGCTTTCTGATCGGTGGTATGGTCGTTGCCGCCCTCAATAGCCGACTGGCAATTCCAGATGCGATCTATAAGTTCATCGTCTTCATGCTGCTCATCAAAGTCGGCTTGAGCGGCGGTATTGCGATCCGCAATGCCAATCTGCTGGACATGCTGTTGCCCGCCGTCTTCGCTGTGATAACCGGAATCCTTATTGTGTTCATCGGGCGCTACACGTTGGCAAAGCTGCCAGGCGTCAAAGTCGTGGATGCCGTTGCGACTGCGGGCTTGTTCGGTGCGGTGAGTGGCTCTACCCTCGCCGCCGGCATAACAGTCTTGGAAGCGGAAGGTATAACATACGAACCCTGGGCTGCCGCACTCTATCCCTTCATGGACATCCCAGCGCTCGTGACTGCGATCGTCGTAGCCAGCATTTATGTCAGCAAGCAAAAGCAAAAGTCTCTCAGTAAGGAGGAGTATCTCAGCAAGGAGGAGTCTATAAGCAAGCAGAGCGTTACCGCAGGCGGGTATCCCAGCGAGCAGGAGTATCCCACCACTAGACAGGAGTATCTTAGCCAGCAGCGCATTACCGCAAGCGGGTATCCCCACCAGGAGCCAGAGCGGGTCAAAATATGGCCCATCGTGCAGGAAAGCCTCCAGGGTTCTGCCCTATCGGCACTGCTGCTCGGCATCGCTCTAGGCATACTAACCCAGCCGGAAAGTGTCTATGAGAGCTTCTTCGATCCCCTCTTCCGTGGTCTGCTTTCGATCCTGATGCTGGTAATGGGTATGGAGGCCACGGCAAGGCTGGGCGAGCTGCGTAAGGTGGGTCAGTGGTACGCCCTATATGCCTTTGTGGGGCCGCTGCTGCATGGGTTCATCGCCTTCGGTCTCGGCATGATTGCCCACTACGCAACGGGATTCAGTGCTGGCGGCGTTGTTCTCCTGGCCGTCATTGCCGCCTCCAGTTCAGACATCTCAGGACCGCCCACTTTACGAGCCGGTATCCCGTCAGCCAATCCCTCTGCCTACATCGGCTCGTCCACAGCCGTCGGCACACCGATTGCGCTTGCCGTGGGAATACCGCTCTTTATCGGACTCGCTCAGGCGCTGATAGGCGGCTGATTTCCGACGGGTCGCGTGCGGTCTGCCGATGCTCCCCTAGCCCGACAACAAACGCAGCGGCTATGTCAAGGTCTGCGTCGTCTCCATTCAACAGCCGTGCGGCACATCGGATCTGGGCAAATGACTTCTTCGCCGACGTCAACCTACCGCAGGTACGAAACACAGCCACAAAAAAGCCGGGTCATGCCCTGGCTTTTTTGGTGAGAATTGCTGCCAGCTTCCCCAGCTCCTGAGCGAAGCCGCCAAAACGTGTTAAGCTTATCAGTCGGTCAATTTTGATTAAATGACCTGATGTCAACAAAACTTTATAATTCTGTTAAGACATCTTATACTACCAAAGGATAGTTAATAAGGAGTACAAACAACGATGTCGGAGGCAATCAAGCCACTGACCGTACCCAGAGAATTCTTGGGTGCCCCCGAAGATTTTAATCTAACGTTACTAATTTTCATAGTAGCGATGGCTCTGATCGTCTTCTCGACCTGCGGTTACTGGCTGTGGGAGTTACCCGCACCCTTGTGCTTTGGGATTAATGTCCTAGCGTTGCATATGGCGGGTACGGTAATCCATGATGCCTCTCACAATGTTGCCCACAAAAATCGGATCGCGAATGCGCTGATGGGTCATGGGAGTGCGTTGATGTTGGGATTTGCGTTCCCAGTGTTTACCCGGGTACACATGCAGCATCATGCCAATGTGAATGATCCAGAAAATGATCCGGATCATTTTGTATCAACGGGGGGTCCTCTGTGGTTAATTGCGGCACGCTTCTTTTATCATGAGGTCTTTTTCTTTAAGCGTCGCTTGTGGCGTAAGTATGAACTGCTGGAATGGTTCTTGAGCCGAGCATTTGTGGCGGGGGTGATTTACCTGGCGTGTCACTATGGCTTTTTGGGCTATATCATGAACTTTTGGTTTACCCCAGCTCTGGTTGTGGGATTGGCATTGGGGTTGTTTTTTGACTATTTACCCCATCGTCCCTTCAAAGAACGCGATCGCTGGAAAAATGCCAGAGTTTATCCTAGCCCAATCCTGAATATTATGATTATGGGTCAGAATTACCATTTGATTCATCATCTGTGGCCCTCTATTCCCTGGTATAAATATCAAGGAGCCTATCGAGCCACTCAGCCTTTATTAGAAGAAAAGGGCTGTCATCAGTCATTGGGACTGCTACAAGGCAAAGATTTTTTAAGTTTCGTCTATGATATTTTCCTGGGAATTCGTTTTCACCATAAAGGATCTGAGCAAACCCATGATACCAAATCCCTATGACCCGCATTTCTCACAAGTTTTGCCATCTTAATCCTTGAAACCTTTACCTAGAGTAGATTCTGAGTACAAAAACTATTGCCTATTGCCTATTCCCTATTGCCTCTCCCCACCACAAGACTTATTCAGCAGCCCCTAATTATCCCATTGAGTAATTGGCTCAAAGGAATTGAAAAACTGAGCCGCTTGATAATCAGCCTTTTCTGGCTGCTGTTGACTGGCTCTCAAAACATACAGGCGATCATCTACCCAATACAATTTGTAAGTCATCACTTGATTTGGGGTTCTCAGTTGAAAAGATCGACCGGGATAACCCTCCAGAGAAATTGGGCGATCGCGCTGTAATTGAGCGTCAGTTTCGGCTAAAATTTGGTCGCGGACTTGGCGTAACTTGGTTTCTGGATCAGCTAACGCGATTTCTTCAGAATAAGCGATGACGAATCTTTGGGGAGGTTGATTGAGTCGATACGCTTCTAGATCAAGGTTAGTTGCTTGGTTGGCTGGAACGGCTGTGACATCTTTCGGCTTTTTGGGTAGAGAAACCGCAAATTCTCCCTGAGTGGAAACCACTCTCGTCCATCCCGTTTCTGGATCACGCAACGTTAGCAGACTATCTGGATGATCTCGATTTTCCCAGTAGGCTTGCTCTTCAATCGTGAGTACATCCTCTTCAGATTCGTCTTCATCGCGTCTTTCTCTGAGCCTGTCAATGCGTCGTTCTAGTTTTTCCTCCCCTTCCTCAAAGAAGTCGGGATGCTCATAGATACCAGGCGGTGCTAAGAGTTGAGGCGGTTCGGCGTCAGGGGGGTCTATATTCGGAGTCTGATCTGATGGTAAGGGTTGCGGCGTTTGCGAGTTAGGATTCCTGGGAATTTGAGTTTGAGCAAACGCTGAATGGGTTAAACCCAGATTCGTTAGCACTATGGCGATGGCTAGAGTTCCTAGTTTGATAAGGGTAGAACCTACGCCTAGTTTAGACTCTGACGCTGGAGATTGAGGAGTGCGATCGGGTAAACGCGGTAATTTTGAATACTTGTTGCGTTGAGTAGTCATAATTTAACCTCCGTTTTTATTGGGTTTACATTCATTCTAAAAAAAATAGAAGGGTTTACCTTCTATCAATGGGCTTATATCTGGCGACAAATTAACACACCTCTATACCTGAGTTCGTAGTAGCCACTTTAGTGGCAGAAGCGCTCGCATCGCTGACTACAAACAGTTAATTTAGGTCAAGGTTGGCTTTGTTCGTCAACCAACTCTCTCCATGATCTTGATTTTCCCAGTACGCTGACTCTTCAATTGTGAGTACCTCGTCTTCGGAAGAATCTGGCGTATTCTGGAGTCTTAGCTTGTCAATTTGTTCCTCGAATTCTTCGTGTCCTTCCTCAAAGAAATCAGGATGTTCATAGATAGCGGGAATTTGGATAGATCGCACAGGTTGTACTTCTAGCTCCCGCCTAGGCAATCTAGGAGAGGGGAAAGACTGCGGTGTTGGCGAGTTTATCGTACTATTTCCTGGAACTTGAGCTAAAGTGACACCCAGATTGGTTAACCCAACAGCAATGGCTAGGGTTAGGACTTGGGCTAACCTTGAGCCTGCTAATCGTTTTACCCCTATCCTCTGAAGCGGAAAATAGCGATGGAGGAAACGAGGCAACTTTGAATAGTTCTCGTTTCTAAATTGCATGGTTGCACCTATGTATCTTTTTAATTCTATTTTATTTTGGCAACAAATAAACCTTGTATTTTATTTACAAAATGATACATTTTCGGTTGACTATTTTGTATAAAAATATCATTTTTTGAAGTTAGGAAATACACCCGAATGGGTGAAAGTGATACCCGCATGGGTGAAATTTTAAACCTTAATATCAATAATGACGAAATCCTTGTTGTAGTGTGAGCATCTTGCTCACTGCATTGAGCATCTTGCTCGCTAGCCATTCCCAATTTAAAGGCGTGACAGCTTATGAAAGGCAGAAGCGACTGAAAAAATACCAGGTGATAAAAATGGGACACCCATTGCATAAGCCTATGAAGTTGGAGAGATATAGTCCAGTAACCCCATTACAACGAAGTCGATGAGAAGTCGATGAGTTCTCAAATAACTCCGATGGGATCTCAAAGATGTGACTGATTAGATGGGACATAACACGAGTTGCTGGAGAATACCAATGACACAGAAGCCAAGCCTGGATTTGACTCTGCTCCCTCTGACACCTGCTCCCCTGGTTCTTTATAGGGGTGTCCCCGTAAAGCCGCAGCCGCCGAGACTATCTTGGCTCAAGGTGACAGGAGGTACAGTCGGTTTACTGCTAATGCTGACATTACCCGCCTTGGCTTGTGGTTTGCATCAAGGATTCTTCTTCGCTTCTAGTCTAATTACGCTTCCGGCTATTTCATTGATGTACGGGTATGGATTACCCCTATTGGCTACGGTTTTAATTGAATCTTTTATCCTGTGCAAACGAGAGTTAATTCCTTTCCGAAAAGCTTTTGTAATCGCAGGGTTGGCGAATGGGTTTTATCTGTTGGCTAGTTTGGTTAGTTGGGTTTCTTTAAGTGTAATGTTTCCTCTGGGTCTCATTGGCTCGATTTTATCGGCGGCGATGTGTCTTTCATTCTGTCAGCGTCGGGGGTATTTGAAAAATATCAGTCAAGGGATGTTTAAGTTTTGTGTTTATCTTTTCTTCATGGCTTTAGGTTTTGCTACGTTATTCCTGATTAGTGCCATGGATAGTTCCGCCAACCTAGCTTTTCTTTACGCTGTGACAGCCGGGTTACTGCTGATTGGCTTTATTTTGGGTTTTGTAACGAAGGGGTTTGCGATCGCAGGTTTATTAAAGCAGAAGCATCCTAATCTGGCAATGACGGTTATGTCGATGCATGTGGGTTCGTTTGGGATGATTCCCATGGCTTATTATTTGATGCAGCTTCAAGGGTAGTTTAAGGGGCTAATGTGAGTTTTTTGAGAAACGCAGAGGACGCAGAGGTTAGCGCAGAGGTACGCAGAGGGAGAGAGAGGTGAAAGGGGCAATGATTGATTTTTGGCTTTAAGGTGGGTGGTTTTGTACGGTTTACTTTGGAGGAGAGAGAGTTTAATGACTGCTGATAAAAATGATACAAATAG
The DNA here is from genome assembly GCF_000155555.1 of Coleofasciculus chthonoplastes PCC 7420. Taxonomy (GTDB): domain Bacteria; phylum Cyanobacteriota; class Cyanobacteriia; order Cyanobacteriales; family Coleofasciculaceae; genus Coleofasciculus; species Coleofasciculus chthonoplastes_A. The sequence continues at coordinate 62,153 of NZ_DS989878.1, read as the reverse complement.
TGGCTATGGTTGTGGCTGCTTGGCTTTGTTGGGATTAATTGGCTTGTTAGGACTATATTATCTATTAGTTGAATTTACTAATATCGCTCGTGAAACACAGCAATACGAACCTAAACACTATATTGGCTCAATAAATCGCGCCCAGCAAGATTATGTTTTAGAGGAAGGTAATTTTACCGATAATATTGCTGAACTGGGACTAGGTATTAGCACTGAAACCACAGACTATAGCTATTCAAGTCATGCCACTCCTTTGAGCGTAATTAACTATAGCGTTTCCCGAACATCCGATTTAGAGAGCCATGTTGGCGGTGTGTTTTTGGGTAACATTGAACAAACAGGAGAATCGACAACATTTGCAATTTTATGTCAGGCAAAATCTCCCGGTACTAATCGCCCCCCAGCACCCATTGTAGAAAATGGTAGGCTTCAATGCGCTCCGGGTACAGAAAATGTTGATGGAGGGAATAATCAGGAAATTTTTATCGGGGAAGATTGGAAGTTAGTAGATATTTCAGCTAATTACGCGAAAGCTGGTGAGTACAAGCAAGCCATTGATACTGCGGAAACGATTACAGAGAGCTGGGTTAAAGCTAAAGCGCTGGAGGTTATTGCTACAGAGTTAGCGGCTGCTGGTAAGTCTAAGCAAGCTTTGACAATTATTGAAAAGATACAAGCGATCGCACTCAACTTAACTGATGCTGGTGAGTCTGAGCAAGCCTTGAGAGTAACTCACAGTATCACCGATGACTCGATTAAGAGTAAGACTATCCAAGCGATCGTACCTTATTTAACCACGTCTGCCGAGTATGAACAAGGGATTCAGGTGGCTAAAACGATTACAGACTACGAACTAAAAGCCAAAGCCTTGGATGCCATTGTACGCCGATTAGTCGCGACAGGAAACCCTGAACGAGCGGTTCAGATTGCTCAAACTATCCAATCTTACTATGGCGGTAAAGAGAAGGCAATGGCAGCAATTGAAGGTTATAAACGTTGACAATAATACCTAAAATATCATGAACATTATCTATCTTATCCCGATTGTTTTTGTATATTTGGATGTTTCACAACTTTGAACAGTTACAGCAATAGAGGCGGTCAATCGTTATGAAAACTAATCTCTTGTTTAATCCCAATCAACATTTAAAGGAACGTTACCAACTGCAACAGCAATTAGGGAATAATGCAGGGCGTCAAACCTGGTTAGCTCAAGACTTACAGTCGGGTGAACAGGTGACAGTTAAGTTACTGGCGTTTAATCCTCAAATGGAGTGGGATGAGTTTAAGTTATTTGAACGAGAAGCAGCGGTGCTGAAGCAACTGAATCATCCTCGAATTCCTCAATATCGGGATTATTTTTCCTTGAATCAAAAAATTGGGGCGGGGTTATGTTGGTTTGGCTTAGTGCAGGATTATATCCCAGGCAAATCTTTACAGCAGTTACTGAATGAGGGAAAGCGGTTTACGGAGTCACAGGTTCGTTCGATTGCTAAACAAGTGCTGGAGATTCTCATCTATTTACATGGGTTAAATTCACCTGTATTACACCGAGATATTAAGCCGAGTAATCTGATTTTAGGAGAGGATAAGCAGATTTATTTAGTTGATTTTGGTGCGGTGCAAGATAGTGCGGCGGTAGAAGGAGTGACGTTTACCGTGGTGGGAACGAGTGGATATGCACCCTTAGAACAGTTCTGGGGACAAGCGGTTCCGGCTTCGGATCTCTATGCTTTGGGCGCGACGTTAATTCATCTATTAACAGGTGTTTCTCCGGCTGATTTACCCCAACGAAATTTACGCATACAATTTCGGGAGCAGGTGAGTATTAATTCTCAGTTGATAAGTTGGATTGAAGCCTTGACGGAACCTGACCTAGATTTGCGCTTGAGTTGTGCTAGCCAAGCTCTTGATGCATTGGAAACGGGGCGATCGATTCGTTCTATGGGTTATCCATTGGAAACTGTACATCCGCCTTTTTCAACACGAATTAGGCTTAAAAAAAACAAAAATAAACTTATTATTGATTTGCCTAAAAGCCGACTCTTGTTTATTCTAGAAGCTTGCTTGTTTACATTAAAGCTAATTTTTTTTATTGGCTTAATTGTATTTTTACTCATTATAGTTTTATTTTTAATATTTAATCTTTTTGGGGCTTTGGTAAATTTGATAAATTTATTTTTATCAGCAATACATATAATTTGTATATTTTTATCAAAAAAAATACTGCAAAAAGGAGTATTTCATTTAGAGGCAATGTATAGAGACATTAGCAATTTTAAACTTGCTTTTTGGGGATACTCTATAGTATTTGATGCCGAAAAATCTATTTGTCAGAGATTTGATCGTTATTTACGCCTTTCGGAGATTCGAGGAGTAGGTAGTAATCATTCGGGTAATGCTATCTATCTCAAGACAATAACAGGAAACTCCTGTTTAGTCAATCGACTAAAACCACCTGAATCAAACTGGTTAGTTGGTGAAATCACAGATTGGCTAGCAAATTGTAAACAACAGACGTAATTAATAAATTAGAATTTCAAGGAGTAACTCATGTTAAGCGCAGGACAAGTTTTATGCGATCGCTATCAGCTACAAAAACAGTTAGGACATAATGCAGGGCGGCCAACTTGGTTAGCGATGGATACTCAAACCTCACCACCAACAGCCGTTGTGGTTAAATTGCTGGCGTTTAATCCCCAGATGCAATGGGATGAGTTGAAGCTGTTTCAACGAGAAGCTCAAGTTCTTAAAAATCTTAATCACCCTCGCATTCCGAAGTATCTCGATTATTTCTCAGTGGATGATGTTGAAGCGGATTTAGAAGCCTCTTCTATCGATAATGAAAATAGTGATAAATCTAATGTAAGCGGATTACCCTGGTTTGCTTTAGTGCAAGAGTATATTCCCGGTAACTCTCTCAAGCAGTTATTAGATCAAGGGAAACAGTTTAAGGAGAATCAGGTGCGTCATTTTGCCGAGGATTTGCTCAATATTTTAATCGATTTACACGAATTGAGTCCGCCTGTTCTCCATCGTGATATTAAGCCGAGTAATCTTATTTTGGGGGAGGATAACCAAATTTATCTGGTAGATTTTGGTGCTGTGCAAGACAAAGCCAAAGCTGAAGGGGTTACATTTACAGTAGTGGGAACCAGTGGTTATGCACCGCCGGAACAGTTATGGGGAAAAGCTGTACCTGCATCAGATTTATATGCCTTGGGTGCGACTTTAATTCATTTATTAACAGGGATTCCGCCATCTCAATTACCCCAGCAGCGAATGCAGATTAAGTTTCGAGATAAAGTCAAGATTGAGCCAAATTTTGCTAACTGGATTGAGCAGTTAATTCAACCTGCACCGGAAAAACGGTTGAGTACGGCACGTCAGGCTTTTTCTGCACTGCAATCCTCTTTGATTCCTCACCACAATCAAATCCCTGCTCAACACTCAAGACGCTATGTAGATGATCGCTATTTTGATAATGATAGTGGCTACGGTTGTGGCTGCTTGGCTTTGCTCGGAATAATCGGAATTGGCGTTATTTTGATGCCTGCTTTCTTTTGGGCTTTTGGTGATTCTAGTAAAATAAAACAATCCGAAGCAAAACAATATATTGGTTCAATGAATCGCGCCCAGCAAGCTTATTTTTTAGAAGAAGGTAATTTTACTGATAATATTGGTGAACTGGGACTAGGCATTAGCACGGAAACCAAAAACTATACCTATTCAATTCATGCAACTATTTTGAGTTCGATTCACTATAGCGTTTCCCGCAAAGCCGATTTAAAGAGTTATGTGGGCGGTGTATTTTTGGGTGACGCGGAAGAAACAGGAGAATTAACAACATTTGCGATTCTGTGTGAGACAAAAGATAAGGGTACTAATCGCCCTCCATCACCAATTGTAGAAGATGGTATGGTTCAATGCGCTCCGGGTACAGAAAGTGTTGATGGAGAAAATGATCGGGGAATTTTTCTGGGGGAAGATTGGGAGTTAGTAGATGTTTCAGCTAATTACGCGAAAGCTGGTGAGTATACCCAAGCCCTTGATACTGTGGAAACGATCACCGAAGAAGGGTTTAAGGCAAAAGCATTGCAGGTTATTGCAACAGAATTAGTTGCGGCTGGTAAGCCTAACCAAGCTTTGAGAGTGACTCACAGTATCACCGATGACTCGATTAAGAGTAAGACTATCGACGCGATCGCACCTTATTTAACCACAGCGACTGAGTATGAGCAAGCGGTTGATGTCGCTGAAACTATTACAAACAAATTAGTTAAGGCAAAGACATTAGCCGTTATTGCCATGGAGTTAGCGGCGGCTAGTGGGTATGATCAAGCCTTACCCATTATTGAAAAGGTACAAGCGATCGCACTCCAGTTAACCGATGCTGGTGACTATACCCAAGCTCTGAGAGTGACTTACAATATCCCCCATGATTCGATTCAGAGTAAGACTATCCAAGCGATCGCACCTTATTTAACCACAGCAACTGAGCATGAGCAAGCGATTCAGGTGGCTAAAACGATTACAGATTATCAACAAAAAGCCAAAGCCTTGGATGCCATTGTACGCCGATTAGTTGCTACAGGGAACGATGAACGAGCGGTTCAGATTGCTCAAACTATCCAATCTTACTATGGCGGTAAAGAGAAGGCAATGGCAGCAATTGAAGGTTATAAACGTTGACAATAATACCTAAAATATCATGAACATTATCTATCTTATCCCGATTGTTTTTGTATATTTGGATGTTTCACAACTTTGAACAGTTACAGCAATAGAGGCGGTCAATCGTTATGAAAACTAATCTCTTGTTTAATCCCAATCAACATTTAAAGGAACGTTACCAACTGCAACAGCAATTAGGGAATAATGCAGGGCGTCAAACCTGGTTAGCTCAAGACTTACAGTCGGGTGAACAGGTGACAGTTAAGTTACTGGCGTTTAATCCTCAAATGGAGTGGGATGAGTTTAAGTTATTTGAACGAGAAGCAGCGGTGCTGAAGCAACTGAATCATCCTCGAATTCCTCAATATCGGGATTATTTTTCCTTGAATCAAAAAATTGGGGCGGGGTTATGTTGGTTTGGCTTAGTGCAGGATTATATCCCAGGCAAATCTTTACAGCAGTTACTGAATGAGGGAAAGCGGTTTACGGAGTCACAGGTTCGTTCGATTGCTAAACAAGTGCTGGAGATTCTCATCTATTTACATGGGTTAAATTCACCTGTATTACACCGAGATATTAAGCCGAGTAATCTGATTTTAGGAGAGGATAAGCAGATTTATTTAGTTGATTTTGGTGCGGTGCAAGATAGTGCGGCGGTAGAAGGAGTGACGTTTACCGTGGTGGGAACGAGTGGATATGCACCCTTAGAACAGTTCTGGGGACAAGCGGTTCCGGCTTCGGATCTCTATGCTTTGGGCGCGACGTTAATTCATCTATTAACAGGTGTTTCTCCGGCTGATTTACCCCAACGAAATTTACGCATACAATTTCGGGAGCAGGTGAGTATTAATTCTCAGTTGATAAGTTGGATTGAAGCCTTGACGGAACCTGACCTAGATTTGCGCTTGAGTTGTGCTAGCCAAGCTCTTGATGCATTGGAAACGGGGCAATCTATTCGTTCTATGGGTTATCCATTGGAAACTGTACACCCGCCTTTTTCAACACGAATAAAGCTTAAAAAAAACAAAAATAAACTTATTATTTATTTTTCTACAGATGGGATAGTGTGGTTTATAGATAGCTGCGTATTTTTATCCATAAAATTAATTCCATTTTTTAGCTTAATTCTATTATTATTAATTGTGAATATGGTTTTAATTTTGGTCGGATTTCAGTCCTTAGTGAATTCATATTATTCGCTAATCGACATAATAATTGTATTATTTTTTGTATTGATTTGCATGATTGCTTTAGGAAAAGCAGGGCTGATACAGCTTAAAAAAATGTACCGAGATATCAGGAATTTTATACGTGCTAATTTCTGGGGATACTCTGTAGTATTTGACATAGATAAAATGATTTTTCAGAGATTTGATTTTCATCTACGTATTTCGGAAATTCAAGAAGTAGCTATTTATAATTCAGGTCAAGCTATTGACTATTCAGGTCAAGCTATTGACTATTCAGGTAATGCTATCTATCTCAAGACAAGAAAGAGAAACTATTGTTTGGCAAATCGACTAAAACCATCTGAATCAAACTGGTTAGTTGGTGAAATCACAGATTGGCTAGCAAATTGTCAATAACGGACGTAACTCATAAATTATTATTTCAAGGAGTAACTCATGTTAAGCGCAGGAAAAGTTTTAGGCGATCGCTATCAGTTACAAAAATCATTAGGACATAATGCAGGGCGGCAAACTTGGTTAGCGATGGATACACAAGCCTCACCGCCAACAGCCGTTGTGGTTAAATTGCTAGCGTTTAATCCCCAGATGCAATGGGATGAGTTGAAGCTGTTTCAACGAGAAGCTCAAGTTCTAAAGAATCTCAACCATCTTCGCATTCCGAAGTATCTCGATTATTTCTCAGTGGATGATGTTGAAGCGGGTTTACAAGACTCTTCTATCGCTAATGAAAATAGTGATCAGTCTAAGGTAAACGGATTACCCTGGTTTGCTTTAGTGCAAGAATATATTCCAGGTAGTTCTCTCAAACAGTTATTAGAGCAAGGGAAACGGTTTAAGGAGAATCAGGTGCGTCATTTTGCCAATGATTTGCTCAAGATTTTAATCTATTTACACGAATTGAGTCCGCCTGTTCTCCATCGTGATATTAAACCCAGTAATTTAATTTTAGGGAAAAATAACCAAATTTATCTGGTAGATTTTGGTGCTGTGCAAGACAAAGCTAAAGCTGAAGGGGTTACACTTACAGTAGTGGGAACCAGTGGTTATGCGCCCCCTGAACAGTTATGGGGAAAAGCTGTACCTGCATCAGATTTATATGCTTTGGGTGCGACTTTAATTCATTTATTAACCGGGATTCCGCCATCTCAATTGCCTCAGCAGCGAATGCAGATTAAGTTTCGAGATAAAGTCAAGATTAATCCGAATTTTGCTAACTGGATTGAGCAGTTAATTCAACCTGCACCGGAAAAACGGTTGAGTACGGCACGTCAGGCTTTTTCTTCGCTGCAATCCTCTTTGATTCCTCACCACAATCAAATCCCTGCCCAAGGCTCAAGACGCTATTTAGATGATAGTGACAGTGGTTACGGTTGTGGCTGCTTGGCTTTACTAGGACTAATAGGAATTGGCTTTATATTAAGTCCTTCATTTCTTAATAGCGCTGATAAAGCAATGCAATCCGAAGCAAAACAATATATTGGTTCAATGAATCGCGCCCAGCAAGCTTATTTTTTAGAAAAAGGTAATTTTACGAATAATATTGGTGAACTGGGACTAGGCATTAGCACGGAAACCAAAAACTATACCTATTCAAGTCATGCCACTCTTTTGAGTGCGATTAACTATAGCGTTTCCCGCCAATCTGATTTAAAGAGTTATGTGGGTGGTGTGTTTTTGGGTAGGGTTGAAGAAACAGGAGAATCAACAACATTAGCTATCTTGTGTGAGACAAAAGATAAGGGTACTAATCGCCCTCCAGCACCAATTGTAGAAGATGGTACACTTCAATGCGCTCCGGGTACAGAAAATCTTGATGGGGAAAATGATCGGGGAATTTTTCTGGGGGAAGATTGGAAGTTAGTAGCTGTTTCAGCTAATTACGCGAAAGCGGGTAAGTACAATCAAGCCCTTGATACTGCGGAAACGATTACAAATGACTTGATCAAGGTAAAAGCACTGGACTTAATTACAACGGAGTTAATGGTGGTGGGTAAGTCTAAGCAAGCTTTGCCAATTATCGAAAAGATACAAGCGATCGCACTCAACTTAACTGATGCTGGTGAGTCTGAGCAAGCCTTGAGAGTGACTCGTCATATTACCGATGATTCGATTCAGAGTAAGACCATCCAAGCGATCGCACCCTATTTAACCACGTCTGCTGAGTATGAGCAAGCCATTCAGGTAGCTAAAACGATTACAGACTATGAACCAAAAGCCAAAGCCTTGGATGCCATTGTACGTCGATTAGTCGCAACCGGGAACCCTGAACGAGCGGTTCAGATTGCTCAAACTATCCAATCTTACTATGGTGGTAAAGAGCAAGCCCTGGCGACAATTGAACGTTATAAAAATTAACGTTAATCGGCAAATTACCACACCGGGTAGGAATGTTCCGGCGGAAGTCCCGATAACCTGAAACTGTACCCAGTAAACAGAATAGAGCCGTTTTATCAAAAAAGGCAATCAGGGAGATGAGATAATTGTCAGTTAGGGCAGGTTTAGTCATACCTAGGTTAAGGTAAGAAGTAAACTACCCGCCGCCAGTTAAGACGCTCACGCCGTAACCGCAAAACTTGTACCTGTTGTAATCAGAACAAGGATGGGTATTCCTATGCACAGTGATAACAGTAAAACTTGTTCCTACACAAGCGTCAGATACCGTCAACCGTTATCAGAGGTAATCTCGTGTTCAATCCCAATCAATGCTTAAAGGAACGTTACCAACTGCAAGAAAAATTAGGACGCACAGCAGCAGGGCGACAAACTTGGTTAGCGACGGATTTACAATCTAATGAACAAGTGACGGTTAAGCTATTAGCCTTTAGCCCCGAAATGCAGTGGGAGGAACTTAAACTCTTTGAACGCGAGGCACAAGTTTTACAAGCCCTGAATCATCCCCGAATTCCCCGCTATCGGGATTATTTTTCCTTAGACAAAGAAGCGGGGTTACAGTTGCCGTGGTTTGGACTGGTGCAAGACTATATTCCGGGAGATTCTCTTCAAGAATTATTAGATAAAAATAAACGGTTTAGTGAAGAACAGGTTCGCGCTATTGCTAGTCAAGTTCTGGATATTCTGATTTATTTACATGAACTGAGTCCGCCTGTATTACACCGAGATATTAAACCGAGTAATCTGATTTTTGGGGAAGACAAGCAAGTTTATTTGGTGGATTTTGGCGCAGTTCAAGCCCAAGCTGCTGTTACCGGAGTGACGTTTACTGTGGTGGGGACGAGTGGTTATGCACCCTTAGAACAGTTTTGGGGACGGGCGGTAGCGGCTTCCGATTTATATGCTTTGGGTGCAACTTTAATTCACCTGTTAACAGGTACAGCCCCGGCTGATTTACCCCAGAAAGAAGGGCGGGTTTATTTTCGCGATGGCATCAGTCTTGATTCTCACTTTATCGCTTGGATTGAGCAGATGACTGAAATCGTGTTAGAGAAACGCTTTAGCAGTGCTAAACAAGCCAAATATTCGCTGAAATATGGGCAAATTCAACAGTCAAGTTCTACATCACATCCTGTTCGTGGCAAACTATCTAAACCTTCAGGTAGCCTGATTAAACTTAAAGCAGATAGAGACAGGTTGGAGATTACTCTTCCAGCTCCTGGACTGAGAAAACTAACCCAATACAGTTTGTTACCAGCTTTAATGATTGTCTCTTTTTATATAGGCATTTTAATGACTATCATAGGAAGTTTGTTATCCTCTATTGATTCTGGATATTTTGACGTCACTTTAATCATGTTTTGTTTTTTACTATTGGCTTCAATATTTTGGTTCTATCAAATAGGTGAAAGAACCCATGTTTTATTCGATCGTAACCGTAATTATTTAAGCATAAAACGCCAACTATGGTTTATGTACTATGGGCAGCAGCAGTTTAGACTCACAAATCTTGGCAATGCATTTTTAATGAATCGAGGCGCGATTTACGAAATCAGAATTCCTTCTGTTCGTTCAATGTGTAAATTTGGTGGTGCTTTAGGAGAGCATGAAAGCACTTGGTTACTCCAAGAACTATTAAATTGGCTGTATTTTAAATAAAAATGATAGCCGAATGCTTATTCAACAATAAATGATTATGTTCAGTCCAAATCAATGCTTAAAAGAACGATACCAGCTCCATCAAAGATTAGGATGCACAGCAGCAGGGCGACAGACTTGGTTAGCCACAGATTTACAGTCCAAGAAGAAAGTTGTTGTTAAATTGCTAGCTTTTAGCCCAGAAATGCAGTGGGAAGAACTTAAACTGTTTGAACGCGAAGCCCAAGTTTTGCAAGCCTTGAATCATCCTCGCATTCCTCACTATCGGGATTATTTTTCATTGGATAAAGACTCAGGGTTAACTTTGCCGTGGTTTGGATTAGTTCAAGATTACATTCCAGGAATTTCTTTGCAAACCCTATTAGATAATAATAAAAATTTTACCGAGAAACAGGTTCGCCGGATTGCCCGTGAAGTTCTAAATATTCTCGTCTATTTACATGAATTAAGTCCGCCTGTATTGCATCGAGATATTAACCCCAGTAATCTAGTTTTGGTAAAAAAAAAGTGGGTTCATCTGGTGGATTTTGGGACAGTTCAAGCTCAAGCGGCTGTTACTGGGGTTACATTTACGGTGGTGGGAACGAGTGGTTATACACCCTTAGAACAGTTTTGGGGGCGGGCGGTGGCGGCGTCAGATTTATATGCTTTGGGCGCAACTTTAATTCACTTGTTAACGGGTATAGCGCCTGCTAATTTACCGCAAAAAGAAGGACAAATTCAATTTCGCGATTTCCTTCGGGATAGCTTGACTTCACGCCTTAGTCTTAATTCCCAGTTGATCAGTTGGATTGAACAGATGACCGAACTTTCCTTAGAGAGGCGCTTTAGCACGGCTCAAGAAGCTAGAGAAGCACTTAGAGATAGGCAGATTCCACCGTCTAATCCTCCCCCACGTCTGGTTTGCGAGAAACTATCTAAACCTTCAGGTCAGCTAATTAAAGTTAAAACGACTAGAGACCGTTTAGAAATTACTCTACTGTCCCCTACTTTTGTTGAAATAATCCAGAAGATTAAGTTTGTTTATGTATGGTTAATTTTGTTTAATTTATTTATTTTACTTTGCTTCATTGGGTCATTGCCGACGTTGATTATAATGCCATCATTTCAAGCGATCTTGTTTACCGCTTTTAACGTGGTTTTGTTAGGTGTGTCAATCAATCTATCCCTGAATTGGTTTCGCGCCCAGCTCCAAACCACTTATGTTTTATTTGATCGCACTTGTAACAAACTAGAAATCAATCGTAAAAAATGGTTGTCCAATCCTATTCAACAACAAACCAAAATTACAGACATTGGCAATGTTTATTTGATTCATGGAGATTTCAGTTACGAAATTGGCATCATTTCAACCCATTGTCTCTGTAGAATTAGTGGCAATTTAGACAACATAGATAGTGCCTGGTTACTTCAAACCATATTGGATTGGCTGGATTTAAAATAAACCATTGAAGTGGCTCTACAATAATTAATGAAAAAATCAACTAAAATAGGACTTTGTTTGTAGTGAGAACTTTAGTTCTCGCGCAAACCTATCTGGAGAGGGCTGAAATTCCCTCACTACGAACCAATGATAATCCACCAACTAAGGTGTGCCACGCCACTACGGTAGCTCAAATGTTTCGGTGATTGCCTAATGCTTATTGCCGTGCTATTCAACTTAAATGTCTCGCCTTATCCCCATAGCCAAAAACCTAATAAATTATGCACGATTACCCCTATCAAATCGGTGGTAGTCTTCCCGAAGATGCCCCCACTTACATTATCCGACAAGCGGACACGGAACTCTATGAAGGGCTTAAAAGCGGAGAATTTTGTTATGTCCTTAATTCCCGACAAATGGGTAAATCTAGTTTACTGGTTCGCACGATGCAAAAGCTTTCTGCCGAAGGATTTGCCTGTGCTGCGATTGATTTATCTGATATTGGTAGTCAATCTCTGGAACAGTGGTATGGTGGTGTAGCCTATCAGTTATTGAATAGCTTTAATCTATTCAATCCTCTGGAATTTATGGACTGGTGGCAAGAGCGAGATTGGATGTCTCCAGTACAGCGATTGAGTGAACTTGTTTCCACGGTACTGCTGAAAGAGTTATCTCAACCTATTGTTATTTTTATCGATGAAATTGATAGCATTCTCAGCTTAAACGAATCTGCCGATGACTTTTTTGCCTTGATTCGCGCCTGCTATAATAAACGCGCCCAAAATAGTGAATATAAGCGGCTTACATTTGCCTTAGTCGGAGTCGCTACGCCATCAGATTTAATTAGTGACCCCACCCGCACCCCCTTTAATATTGGTCGGGCGATAGAATTGCAGGGGTTTCAATTCCAAGATTGCCAACCGTTGCTTCAGGGATTAGCGGGAAATGTTAATCATTCTGAAACTGTCTTGCAAGAGATTTTAGACTGGACAAGTGGACAACCTTTTCTCACCCAAAAACTTTGTAAGGTAGTGGTGCAACATTCAAGCCTAGTCGGGGTGCATTACTCGACTATTAATGATTCAAGCGCAAATTTAAATTCACCCTTAATTGGGCAAATTGTCCTATCCCAACTCCTGAAAAACTGGGAATCTCAAGATGAACCTGCTCATATCCGGACTATCCGCGATCGCATTCTCAAAAATGAGCAATTAGCGGGTCGATTATTGGGACTTTATCAGCGAATTTTACACCAAGGAGAATTGATTGCTGATGATAGCCCGGAACAAGCTCAATTATGCTTGAGTGGATTAGTAGTTCGTCAAGGGGGAAAACTACGAGTAAAAAACCGAATTTATCAGTCTATTTTTACACCCAATTGGGTAGAAAATTCCCTAGCTGAATTACGCCCCTACAGTGAAGCGTTAACCGCTTGGTTTGCCTCAGATTGTCAAGATGAATCCCGATTATTGCGCGGACAAGCTTTACAGGATGCTCAAGATTGGGCGACAGGAAAAAGTTTAAGCGATCGCGATTATCATTTCCTGGCTGCGTCTCAAGAAGCAACCCTGGCACAGTTGCGGCAAATCGAAAGCCAAAATCAAGCGGAAATTCAGCAACTGCGTCGCGAAAAAGAATTACTGGAAGAATTGACGAAAGAACAACAGCAGCGAAAATTAATCCAAGCGAAATTAAATCGGGAACAGCAGTTGAGATTTCAATATCTCACGGGGGCGGCGGCGGTGATTATAACCCTATTGATGGGTGTATTTTGGGTTAAACCATCGATTGAAGAACGGAATATTAAAATCAATACCCTGAGTTTATTATCCGAATCCCTTTTAGCCACCAATCAAACGCGAGATGCACTCATCGAAAGTATTCGCGCCACCAAAGAACTTAAACAGTCCCTTGGCGTGACGGCGGATACCAAAATGCGGGTGATTATGGCATTCAATCAAGCGATTTCAAGTTTCAGTCAGCCGAATACCTTACCCGGACATTCTTCCCCAGTGACTCAGTTTCAGTTTAGTCCGGATAGTCAGATGTTGGCTGTTGCCTATAAGGATGGTACGGTAAAGCTGTGGCATCATCGGAGTGATCCCGATAAATCTAACCGAGTTTATATTTTACAGGAAGCAGGCGATCGCATCATTAATCTCAGCTTTAGTTCTGATAGCCAAACCCTCGCCAGTGCTAGCGCTGATGGTATAATTCAAGTTTGGGATCAAAAGGGTCAACGACAGGGAACTGTAAACGTTGATGCTGATAAGATAACCAGCATCAGTTTTAATCCCAACCGTCAACAAATTGCCATTAGTACCGATCAGGAGATTCAACTGTGGCAATATCTGGAGGATAAATTATCGCAAACGTTAACTCGTCCCCATGTTTCCCATGTCCGTTTTTCCGCCAACGGTGATAAACTAGCAGCGGTGGATCAAGAGGGCGCGATCGCACTGTGGCGGTGTCGAGATGGTACGTTACTCCACACCTTTAATACAACCAACGATGCTATTATCGATATCCAATTTAGTCCCAATAGTCAACTCATTGCCTCTAGCAGTACAGAGGGTACAGTAAGACTCTGGCGTAAAAATGGCACATTGTTGAATATCTTACAACATACCAAACCAGTCACCAGCTTTAGCTTTAGTGCGGATAACCAAATGCTAGCCACAACAAGTACCGATAACCGCGTCAGACTCTGGCATCAAAATGGTACATTACTCAAAGCCTTACCGAGTCATAAAAATCCAGTCGCCAAGGTTAGCTTTTCCCTGGATGGTGAACAATTAGCATTAGCGAATCCGGATGGAACAGTTAGCTTGTGGAATTTAAATCTGAATCACCTGTTACAGCAAGGATGCATTAGCTTAACCAGAAGCGACAATCGTGTTCACACCAAGACTGATTCTGATGCATTCCACCTTTGTCAAAGGTACACTCCTGTCAATATAGATAGATAAACCTTAACCTGTAGGGTGGGTTAGGCGGTGTTCAATTTAGAAAACAAATCATTTAATGATCACTCCGCCGTAACCCACCACCTTATCCTTTATTCAGGGTTAACAAAAAATAAGGGGGAGTCAACAAAATTAATTGATTTCCCCTTAACGATAATGAGGTTAAAAGGGAGCATCCCAATTTGGCACGTTGGCTCTTTAAATGGGGCTGAAACCCTTGCAATTGCGTTACTTCAGGTGAAGCACTGTCCATCCATAACCAACCTGTGGTAATTATCGCCCGTACCGTGAAAGGAAAGGGTGCCTCTGTGGTAGAAAATCAGAGTGGCTGGCATGGTAAGAATTTGGACGAGGAGAAGGCAAAAGCAGCAATTGAAGAATTAGGCGGTCAACGCAATATTCAGATTTCCGTCCAGAAACCGGAGGACGCGGGAGAACCCGCTACAATTGGCGAGACGCAACCGTTAGAACTTCCCAGCTACGATGAAGGCGAGAAAGTTGCCACCCGTACAGCCTACGGTAAGGCATTAGCCGCCATCGGCGCATCGCGATCAGATGTGGTTGCGCTTGACGGGGAAGTCAGTAATTCCACCCGCGCCAAATTCTTTGCCAAAACCCATAGCGATCGCTTTTTTGAAATGTTCATTGCTGAACAGCAGATGGTGGGTGCAGCGATGGGATTGCAAGCACGGCATTATAAGCCGTTTGTCTCTAGCTTTGGTGCATTCCTGAGTCGCGCTTATGACTTCGTGCGAATGGCAGCTATTTCTCGTGCCAATATCAAGTTATCGGGGTCTCACGCCGGAATCTCCATTGGTCAAGATGGACCCTCGCAAATGGCATTAGAAGACTTGGCATCTATGCGAGCTGTTTGGAGTAGTACAGTGCTGTATCCCTGTGATGGTAACCAAACCGCTCAACTGGTGAGTCAAATGGTTGACCGGGATGGGATTGTGTACCTGCGGACAACGCGAATGAAAACGCCTGTTATCTATGAAAAAGAGGAAGAATTTCCCATTGGTGGAAGTAAAGTTATCCGCAGTAGCGATCGCGACCAAGTGACGGTGATTGGTGCCGGGGTAACGTTGCACGAAGCGCTGAAGGCGTATGATCGGCTCAAACAAGAGGGTGTCTTTATCTATGATCAAGTCTCAAAACAAGCCACCGAGATAAATTTCACCAAATTATATGCTTGTTTAAATAGAAATCAGCGGGCAAAGGTTGTAAATTTTTACAGACCTTTAAAAGGTAAGATTGCGCTGCATTGTCCCCGTTAACTATTATTTTTTCTAAGGCAGGCATTAATAAATTAGAATTGACGAGTTTCTTAAGGACAACGCCAGCGATCTGGCAATCCACTAAGTTTGGATAAACCTCTTTGAATACTTGATCTGCCCAATTATCATTAAATAATTCGACAAATACAAAAATTGTTTGTCTCGCATCGAAAAAATAACAAGTTGGTACAGACTTAGGGTCTGTCTCTATGTAAAAGCGCTTTTTAGCTCGATGTAATGAACTTTTTAACAAAATATTTCCCATATTCTGTCTGCACACTACTAGAATGGAAGGCTGGCGTTCTTCATATACACCTGCAACAAAACCTCGAAACAAGTCCCAAGCGTCTCTAGGGATTGTCTTTCCCTCGCTGCACGTAGACATCACTGAAGGAAAGAGAGGCTGACTTGTGAGTTTGAGTAAGCGTCGCAATTCCGAAAACCGAGGACTTGTTTTGGGGAGATATTCCTTGACTTTGCTATCATTCAGTAGAGGTTTAAGCTGCTCGATATACTCTCGCTCTAACTTATCCAGTTCAGAAACGGAAGTCAGAATATATCTAAGAATGATTTTATCTAATCCTTTCCTGGCAAATTGCTTGTATCGGTGATGAGTTTTTCCTGCCCAGCGATCGCGCAGGCTTTTAGCTTGACCAATATAAAGTAATTGTTCGCGTTCATCAAGGACAAAATAAATGCCTGCTTGATCGGGAAGCTGATGACGTTGGCGTAAAGTAAACTGTCCGAAAAAAATAGGAAAATTTTTCATTTTTATATATAATAGATTTATGGCAAAAATTCTATGGCAGTATCCTCTCGCGTAGTTACAGTACAAATGTTCTAAAGCACTCCTGATAAGCTGTTCGGCATTTAAACCTTAATATCAATAATGGCGAAATCCTTGTAGTGCGTTTAGCGAAGCCATGCCGCAGGCTTTAGCGAAGCCATGCCGTAGGCTTTGCATCTTGCTCGCTACCCATTCCCAATTTAAATGCATGACAGCTTAAAGCTTCCATTTCTAATGTGTAAATACGCCAGCGCGTAGCGCTATAGTTTAGAAATACTGCAATAATTGGGCAAAGACAAGTTGCTCTACCTATTGTATAATAATAGAGAATTGCTGAATGGGTCAATTCCCCAATATTTATGGTATTTTAGTTACCCTATTCATTGTTTTCTTTCGCCATTTTGCCACAGTTTGTTTAACCGCTTCTATTTCCTCAAAATCCACCTGCATCACAGCCGTCTCAAATTCCACACCCAACGCGGTGCTAACTTCCAGGATTTCTACAAAACTGGCACATTGATAATCGGTGTCTTCATACTGCTTAACTCGTTGCTGATCAATTCCTAACAAATCAGCTAGTTCGCCTTGGCTCATTTTTGCTGCTATCCTAGCTTGAATCAAAGCATCGGGCAGCTTGTTTAAACTCTCAACTTTTATTTGAATCGGCTGGCTCTTGTCGCAATTAATTAGCCTTTCATATTCAGTAATTTCAGCTTGTAAAGCCCTGAGATGCGATTTTTTCACATCACGAGAAAGCTGCCAACCATCAGGATCTTTATTCTTGAGTGCTTCATCTTGATCTAACATCTTGATGGAATATTCAAATTTTTTGGCACATTCTTGGCTGTATTCATACTGCTTTTCATTTTTAATCATGATTCCCACCTCAATAAATCTATGGCAATAATCCCTTTGGAATTGAACTGTCTATCTCGCTGAAAAAATTCTAGAGAAGCTAACCCGTAATCTCCTACGGGTTGATCTGAACGAAAAAGTTCACCTTTATACGTTGATTTCTGGGCGCTACGATCTAAATAATTTAGTAATCTAGGGGCATTTTTGCGGAGATAATCGTAATCCATATCTTCCGGCTCCCAACAGGCATCAAAATCACCCGGGTTTGGTTTACTGGTGACAAAACTACCATCAATATAAATAGTTCGACAACCTGCGGCTTTTAATTGGGTCATTGCCAGTTCCAAACCATCTATCATGTTCTGTCTCTTCAAGGTTGTACTAAATCTCTGCTGAAACTCCTCCCATTCGCAAAAATGAACTCCTGGTGGTAGATTGCCATTCTCATCGAATTCTGGAATCACTTCCTCACACCTGAATCACTTCCTCACACCTGTGTCACCAATCGATTGTCTGGCTATTAAGTGTATCACAATTATTCTTTATGACGTTTTAGTTACCATATTCATATTTTTATTTCGCCATTTTTCTACACTTTGTTTAACCGCTTCTATTTCCGCAAAATCTACCTGCATCACAGCCGTCTCAAATTCCACACCCAACGCGGTGCTAACTTCCAGGATTTCTACAAAACTGGCACATTGATAATCGGTGTCCTCATATTGTTTAACTCGTTGCTGCTCAATTCCCAGCAAATCAGCCAGTTCTTCTTGGCTCATTTTGGCAGCTATTCTGGCTTTGATTAAAGCATCGGGCAGCTTATTCAAACTCTCAACTTTTATTTGAATCGGCTGGCTATTGTCACAATTAATCAGTCTTTCATATTCAGCAATTTCTTCTTTTAACTCGTTAACTTGACTTTGATAGGAGTCTCTATGAAGCTGCCAGCGTACTGGTTCAGCTTTCAAGTTATCATTACTATCCAATTCGGCGACAGACTGTTCAAAGCGCCGCAACCAATCTAAGGATTGCTGATATTGTTGATCATTTTTTATCATTAGGGTGTCCACCTCTGTAACTCTATAGACAGAATTCCTTTGCGCGTATTCGTTCTTGTATCAAATTGAAAAAAATCTAAATAGGCTGCATCAAAATCACCAGGGTTGGGCTTACTGGTGATAAAACTACCATCAATATAAATAGTTCGACAACCTGCGGCTTTTAATTGGGTCATTGCCAGTTCCAGACCATCGATCATACGCTGTCTCCTCAACGTCGTACTAAATCTCTGCTGAAACTCCTCCCATTCGCAAAAATGAACTCCTGGTGGTAGATTGCCGTTCTCATTGAATTCTGGAATCACTTCCTCACATCCACGCCACAAATTGATTGTTTGGCTTTTAAGCCTACCACAATTATCTTTATACCTCAGACAGGCTCTTAAATAGCGATTATCAAATGTTCCTATAAGTCGGCTCGCCATAGTGCCATGGCACATCTCTACCTGAATCCTAAGAACTGGTAACTTGCTGGATAGGAATCTCGATCCAAAATTCAGTCCCTTTACCTGGTGTCGAGGTGCAATGAAGAACACCATGATGATGTTCGACGACAATTTGATAACAAATTGTCAATCCTAAACCCACACCTTGTCCTACTGCTTTGGTAGAAAAGAAGGGATCAAATAGCCGTGCTTTTACCTCATCTGTCATTCCCAGTCCATTATCGGCAATTTGAATCACAATTCGGGGACAATTCATTACAGATTGTTTCCTGTCTTCTGTCTGAATATCTAGCTGAGAGTCTGGCTGGTGAGAGGAATCCGTGGAACATTCCAATACCCCCGTGCGAATGGCAATAATCGGTGCAGGATAATCGGGATTATCTTTAAAAGACTGCTCCAAAACATCGATCGCGTTGTTGAGAATGTTCAGAAACACCTGGTTAAGTTGTCCAGGATAACAGTCTGCCTCAGGCAAGTCGCCATACTCCGTCAGCACTTTAATCTCCGGCTGGTTCCCTTTGGGTTTGAGGCGATGTTGCAACATCAGTAAGGTACTCTCAATTCCCTGATTTAAGTCAGCCTGTTTCATCTCGGCTTCATCCAGGCGGGAGAAGTTGCGTAAGCTGAGGACAATGGAACTAATCCGATCCGTTCCCCGTTGCATAGAACGCAGCAGTTTGGGTAAGTCATCAGCGATAAAGTCCACATCAATGAGTTCCGCTTGCTCCGCAATAGCCGCCGCCGGATTGGGATAATGCTCTTGATAAAGGCGTACCAGATTCAAGAGGTCATAAAAATAGGCACTGGCGTAGGTTAAGTTATTGTGAATAAAATTAACTGGATTATTCAGTTCATGTGCCACACCTGCCACTAATTGTCCTAAACTGGACATTTTTTCACTCTGCACCAGTTTGGCTTGGGTGGCTTGAAGCTGATTTAGGGTTTGTTCAAGTTCTTGGGTTTGGGCTTGGGCAATCTCAGCGCTTTCACGGGCTTGGGTGTAGAGGGAGGCTTGATCGAGGGCGATCGTTAGTTGAGCGACAACCGCTTGCAATAGTTCCACCTCACTATTATCCCAGGGACGTTGTTCTGTCCCGTGAATACAACTAATCGCGCCAATGTCTCCCGCCCGGGTTTTAATCGGTAGGGACAAGATTGAGGTATATCCTTGTTGGGTTAAAAACTGTTTTAGGATCGGGTCATCACAAGTTTCCACATCATCCACCTGAACAATTTCTCGCTTGAGAATCCGCTGGGCAAGGGGGGCAATTTGCTCGGTTGAATGTTGACCGATAGAGCTTGGTAAATCAGGTGTTCTGGCTTCTTTGACTACATCCCAATGGGGGGGTTGTACTTTGAGTCGATACCAGAGAAATTGACAGCGATCGATTTTGAGTAGGGTGCGAATCGATTCTACTGCTGTTTCCAGGATAGTATGAAGTTCTAGGGAGTTGCGAATTTGATTGGCAAGCCCAAAAAGCAGAGATTCGCGACGGCTGAGTAGTTCTGAACGCGCCCAATATTGGTCAATGGCAACGGCAATGGCATTGGCAACCCAGCTAAAGGTACGCCGAGATTCTGAGTTAAGGGATTGATTTCCCAATAGCATCATGCCACTCATCAGCCGATCTTCTACCACCGCCGCCAGTGCAGAAATCCGGCTGTGGCTGGGTGGAGCGGGGGTTGTAGGCATCGCCGGGGGATGGGTTAATCGGGAAAGGCGAGATCCTAAGCCCAAGGGTTTAAATGGGTTTGCCTGTTTTGCCACGGCTAAGGGGTTCATCTTCAAGGCATGAGGTGTGGCTTTGTGGCGTGATTCTGGGGCGGGCTGGGGTTGACTAATCTCCCGCGATACAACGACAATTTCGGTTACTTGATTGGTTTGAGGATGGCATATAGGGTTGATCGTGCTTTCTAGCCACCGATAATCGCCGCTTTGATGACGGATGCGGTAGCGAATCGGCTGCTGGTGTTGGCAATCCGTGGGGTTGGAGTAGATCTGTTTAATCGCGGTGACATCTTGAGGATGCACCAACTCGTCAATGGAATGTCCCACCAACTGATCAGATTCGTATCCTAAGAGGGTACGACAAGCGGGTGAAGCATATAAATAGACCCCATCTGTCCGATGTTGAGAAATCAGATCGGGAGACTTCTCAACCAGTAATTGGTAACGGCTTTCTCCCTGATTCAACTCCTGCATTGCCTGTTGGTGATGCCATTGTTCCAGTCGCAGGGCAATTAAATTCGCGATCGCGCTGGCAAAGGTTTTGTCTTGAGGCGTCCACTCCCTCGGACTAGATACGCTTTGTTCGTAGCTGATCATACCGATCATCTGTTCGTTTTGCCAGATCGGTACATCTAATCGCCCCAGCAATAGGGGACTGGTAAGACAACAACACGTCTTCGGTAATACAGGTGGACTGATATCTTTTCCCTGGTTTTGTCCTGGGGTTTTGTCCCAGCCATGATAGTGTTTACCATTCTCATACCGTTCCACACAATTAAGCTGAGAAGCTGCATCGTTGTACAACCATACGCTGACTCGCTCAACGTCTAAGGCATCGGCGGCGGCTTTTGTCAAGTCGCAAATTACGGTGGTCAAATCTCCGGCGTTGAGTCTCTGAGATTGAGTCAACTCGAATAACACCATCGTTTGGTTTTGCCAACGTTTGGTGTTGTTAATTTGAGCATCGTTTGCCAATTCCTTTGAACCCCTACTCTGCTTTCTAGTTGCAATCACTTAATCTATTTGTATTAGCAGCAGCATCCTGAGTAATAATTTGGTTGATCTGGGCGTTGAGTTCGGTGAGATAGCAACGTTCCCTCAAAAGATTACTCACATATCGCATAGATGTTTTCTCTCTCCTTCTGGGTAGAAGCAGCGACTTTCGAGCGTTAGTCCTCAGCCGCTATTCCATACACCCTGTCTTTGGTTTCTTCCCACGACTCGGTTGAGATTACAGAAATTTACGACTCTCTTAATACATAACCCTAACCTAAAACGCTAGCAACGTCAGCTTTTGTGTAAGTAACTTTTTTATACCTGTCCTATAAATTAATTAAATCTCCCAGGATCGTGAGTGATTTGCTCAAACTGTCCTCTGGGAGATTGCTCTCACTACAGCCAACGTATTACGAAAATTTTATTTTGTATTACAAATAGTGTTGTATGAGATATTTGAATCAGAGAGTCGAGGGACACATAAGCGTCTGAGTTATGAATAGTAGATGCACCCTGTTTACCCAACCTCTGTCAACCATCTCTCAACCAGGGTCGGAACCTGTAGCTAACAGAGGCTTTCTGTAACAACGGCGATTTGAGAAAATCTTTTGATGCCGCTGTAATACAGTTGGGTCATACGAACCATCATACACAGTGGGAAACGTAAATATGGGTATAAGTTTACGTTTGTTAATATTACGTTGTATTACGCAAACTTTCTCAGTCTGGCACAAGTTATTGCAGCTTCTTTTCCGGAAGCGAGTATGACGAATGACATCAAAGGTATTTTTGCAAGAAAATGCTTAACTTCTGCTTCGTCGCCTCTGGCGCTTTGTCGAGTGGGGTCAAAATCGCGTACTTTAACGCTGAGTGCGCCTCGGATGGGGGTGGATTTTGGGCAAGACGCCGCACGGTTTCTTGAATCACCTGTTGAGCATTCGTCGCATTGCGCCGTAAATTGCCAATCACCATTTCTACAGTTACGCTGTCATGATCAGGATGCCAGCAATCATAATCGGTGACTAGGGCTAAGGTGGCGTAGGCGATTTCTGCTTCTCGCGCTAGTTTTGCCTCAGGTAAATTCGTCATTCCAACCACCGTTGCGCCCCAACTCCGGTAGAGATGGGATTCAGCTTGAGTGGAAAAGGCAGGTCCTTCCATACAGATGTATGTGCCACCGCGATGCAGGGTGACATCAGTTAACTGTAAGCTAGCCACCGCATCAGCTAAAACCTCGGCGAGTTGATGACATACGGGTTCAGCAAAGCCAATATGTACCACAATCCCCTCACCGAAAAAGGTAGATACACGATTTTTGGTGCGGTCAATAAATTGATTAGGTATGACCATATCTAAAGGTTTGGCTTCTTCCTGGAGGGAACCCACGGCTGAGGCGGAAATCAGATACTTAACGCCCAACTGTTTCATCGCGTGGATATTGGCGCGGAAGGGTAATTCAGTGGGCATGAGATGATGGTTACGACCATGACGGGCAAGAAAGGCAACGGTCGTTCCTTCTAGAGTACCCACAATTAAATCATCAGACGGCTTGCCAAAGGGGGTATCGAGTTGCACCTCTTGCACATCTTTGAGGGCATCCATTTGGTAAAGTCCGCTACCGCCAATAATACCAATCGTTGCCTGTACCATTCTGCCTACCTTTTGCTGCGACAATGCCCAGATATTGTATCGGGAAATGGGTCGCGATCGCTCTAATTTGAGTTATTCCCTGATTTTGCCAGATGCGGTGAAAATTAGGCTACCCTTTTACCTAATCCCGCCGCCCATTTCCCGTTGCACCCGCTATGAGTAACCGCCACTGGCTAAAGATTACCGAATACCTTTTCCTCGCTGGTTCAGGATTGGGAACGGTTATCGCCGCCGCCACTCAGCAGGCGGTTTACGCCGCCGCACCGATTACGATTACTCTGGGATTAAATCTAGCTAATCGAGGGCGATTTGATCAGAAGACTCATCAACAGACAGAAACCGCGATCGCACAACTCCAGCAACAAGTTACTAACTTAGACTCTCTCCCATCCCAGATTACGGAATTACAGGGTGCGATCGCACAACTCCAGCAACAAGTTACTAACTTAGACTCTCTCCCATCCCAGATTACGGAATTACAGAGTGCGATCGCACAATTCCCAACCCCAGAACCCAATTCTCCCACGATTGAGCCTGCTGTAGAAATTCAACCGCTTTTACCAGACACCATTCCCCGATGGCAATGTGTCAACACTATAACCGGAAATTTAGCGCCAATTACCACGCTTACACTTCATCCAGACGGGCAGATTATCGCCACTAACACGATTAACAATACAATCCAATTGTGGGATATTCAAACTGAACAAAAACACCTCATCCTTAAAGGACATTCCCAGCCAGTTTTATCCATCGCCTTTAATCCTCACGCACAAACCTTAGCCAGTGGTAGTGCGGATCATACGATTAAGCTGTGGGATACTCGCACTGGACAGCAGAAACGTAGTCTAAAGGGCTATTTTTACTATTTTCTCGCCGTCGCCTTTAGTCCTGATGGTTTAACCTTGGCAAGTGGGAGTGCTGACTGTACTGTAAAGCTTTGGGATGCTAATACGTTAGCCCAAAAACGCATTTTTAAAGGACATGGGGACAAAATTCATACAGTAGCCTTTAGTCCCGATGGACAAATCTTGGCGAGTGGGAGTCGGGATGGCATGATTAAACTCTGGGATGTGCGTTCCTCTGTTCGCAACGATACGATCACACTCAACGGACATCAAAGGGGAATTTATGCGGTTATATTTAGCCCCGATGGACAATGGCTGGCGAGTGGAAGTGCAGACTGGACCATTAAAGTATGGGACATGAGAACTGGACAGGAAAGGTATACATTAAAGGGACATACTGATCAGGTGCGCTGTCTTGCCTTTAGTCTGGATAGTAAAATCTTAGTTAGTGGAAGTTGTGACCAAACCCTGAAACTCTGGAATCTGGAGGATGGGGAGTTAATTGACACTTTATCTGACCATGCAGGGGCGGTGACATCCGTGGTTTTCAGTCCCGATGGGCAGCGATTGATTAGTGGGAGTAGCGATAAGACCATCAAAATATGGCGTAGGCAACAGGAGTGCGATCGCGCCTGAACTCCAGTCCAGTGAACCTCGCGCCGCGATTAAGATTCTATCTGTCAATAACTTGAGAACATAATACAATATTTTATAGTCCCCTCTTATCTATAAGCTGTTCGGCATTTAAACCTTAATGTCAAAAACGGCAAAACCCTTGTAATGCGTTTAGCGAAGCCATGCCGCAGGCTTTAGCGAAGCCATGCCGCAGGCTTTGCATCTTGCTCGCTACCCATTCCAAATTTAAATGTGTGACAGCTTAGCCAACCTCGATAATTGGTGAAGTATTTGCTTCGTTGTTCCCCAGTATAAACTATAGTTTAGCAACTAAATTAGGATCGATATATGACTTTTATCAACCCAAAAACAGACTTTGCTTTCAAGAAAATATTCGGATCTGCCGATAGTAAAGATATCCTAATAAGTTTTTTAAATGCGCTTCTCTATGAAGGTAATCCAACCATAGAAGACTTGGAAATTATTGATCCATATTTGCAGCCGACTATTCCTGCTCTCAAAGATACGTTTCTGGACGTTAAGGCAAAAATCACCGGAAATAAAATTGTCATCATTGAAATGCAAGTCTTAAATGTTGTCGCTTTTGATAAAAGGGTTGTCTTCAATGCGGCTAAAACATTTGCGACTCAACTTAAATCGGGAGAAGGATACTCTAGACTAAATTCTGTCATTGCCTTAACAATTACAGACTTTCAAATGTTTCCTCAGCGAAATAAAGTTATTTCTCGATTTACTTTTGCCGATATGCAGGATTTATTTATATATCCTGAACGTTCCCTAGAATTGGTTTTTGTAGAATTACCGAATTTTCAAAAAGAGTTAAACGAATTAAATACATTAACCGACAAATGGATTTATTTCATGAAACAAACGAGCAATCTAGACAGTGTACCGGAAAAAATGGATGAAGTGGTGGCTATTCAAAAAGCGTTTAGAATTGCCAATCAAGCGAACTTAACCCTGGCAGAATTAGAAACGATAGAGAAGCAACAGATGTTTCTAGAAGACCAACAAGGTGCTATTTTGAAAGGCATTGAACAGGGTTTAGAACAGGGTTTAGAGCAAGGTTTAGAACAAGGCAAACAAGAAGGAGAAATTGGATTAATCGTGCGTTTATTAGAACGTCGTATCGGAGCGATCGCGCCAGAACTGCAAACCCGCCTCCGTCAATTATCCTCTGGGGAACTAGAAGCCTTAGCCGATGCTGTCCTAACCTTCACTGATGTTAGCAATTTAACCGCTTGGTTACAAGATAATACCCAGAGTTAAACTGAGAGTAATAAGGGACGCGATCGCTGTCTCTGTCGCCAGTGCGTGGAAGGTTTACTATAGATACATACAGTACACTCGTGCATTCCTACGGCTTGGATGCAAATGACACATGACATAAACAAATGACATAAACAAATTATGAGCTACTGTCTCAACCCTAAATGCCTACAGCCTCAGAACCCCGATGGTAATCAATTTTGCCAAACTTGTGGGTCAAATTTACTATTGAGAGAGCGTTATCGGGGGCTGCGATTGATTGGACAGGGGGGATTTGGTAGAACGTTTTTAGCGGTGGATGAGGATAAACCATCTAAGCCGCATTGTGTGATCAAACAATTTTATCCTCAAGCTCAAGGAACCGATACTGTCCAGAAAGCGGCGGAACTGTTTGAGCAAGAAGCGGTGCGTCTTGATGATTTGGGTTACCATCCCCAAATTCCAGAACTATTTGCCCATTTTAATCGGCATAATCGCCAGTATTTGGTACAAGAATATATTCCGGGATATGATTTAGCTCAAATGTTGATCGATCAAGGTGCTTTCACTGAACAGCAAATTCGAGACTTACTCAATAGTTTGCTGCTATTGCTCGATTTTATTCACAGTCATAATGTTATTCATCGGGATATTAAGCCAGCCAATGTGATTTGTCGTTCTTGCTCCAATTTCCAGGGAGCAAGAAAAGGACAACTGGTACTTGTGGATTTTGGTGCGGCTAAATTTGCCACGATTACTGCTCTCACTCGCAAAGGAACAATTATTGGTTCTGCTGGCTATGCGGCACCAGAACAGGCGTTAGGTCAAGCGTTTTTTGCGAGTGATTTGTATAGTCTGGGTGTTACTTGTATTCATCTGTTGACTCGACGCCATCCCTTAGAACTTTATTGTGTGAATGAGGGAGATTGGGTGTGGCGAGATTATTTAACTACATCCCTGAGTCCGGAATTAGGGCAAGTTCTGGATAAATTGTTGCAACGTCCTGTTCGGCGGCGCTATCAAAAAGCGCGAGATGTTTTACAGGACTTGAATCCTGATTCATTGACGACACGTCACCGCTATTTTGCTCAAGTTCAAAGGTTAACTATACCGACAATTCATCAACTTATTCCTCAGAAAAAAACATGGAAATGCATTTATACGCTAATCGGTCATTCAAGTTCGGTTTGTTCAGTGGCAATTAGTCCCGATGAACAATGTCTGGCGAGTGGAAGTTTTGATAAAACGGTTAAATTGTGGAATATTCAGACAGGGGAATTGTTGCATACGTTGATCAAACATATAAAACCTGTGTTGTCGGTGGCGTTTAGTCCTAACGGTCAAATTTTGGCGAGTGGTAGTGTGGATGACACGATCGAATTATGGCAGTGGCAATCCGGTTTTGTAAGCTGTACGATCGCGGATTATTTCGATGCCAGAGTGTCGATTTGTTTGGCAATAAGTCCTGATGGGCAATTTTTGGCTAGTGGTTGCGATCGCCAAATTATTAAAGTCTGGGAAATTGAGACTGGCACTTTACTCCACACCTTCTACCATTTACGCGGGATTAATTCAGTTACCTTTAGCCCCGATGGGCAATTTTTGGTTAGTGGGAGTAGTGATAACACGGTGCAGTTATGGTGTCTGGATAATGGTGAATTAGTAAATACTTTTACAGGTCATGAACGGGATGTCAATTCTGTGGCGATTGACCCCCAGGGGAAAATACTCGCTAGTGGTAGTAGCGATACGACGATTAAATTATGGCATTTAGGCAATGGTAAACTCTTGGCTACTCTCAGAGGACATGCAGATTGGGTGCGAACGGTAAAATTTAGTCATAATGGACGAATGTTGGTTAGTGGTAGCGCTGATACCACAATTAAGGTGTGGGATTTGCATGGTGGTAAGGTGGCGGCGACGTTAGCGGGACATACCAGGGATGTGAATTCGATTGCATTGAGTCAAGATGGACAAATGATTATTAGTGGGAGTGGCGATGGCACAATTAAGATTTGGCGGTATCAATAAGATTGTCATTTGTCATTCGTCATGGGTTAAGAAACGGGAAAAATAAAATTTATAATTTATGATTTATGATTTATAATTTATAATTCAGATAATTCATAATTGTTATGGATCAGCTTAATCAGTATTATATAATTTTGGGACTGCAACCGGGTGCATCTTTAGCAGAAATTAAACAAGCCTATCGGGAATTAGCTAGACATTGGCATCCGGATCGTTTTCCTGATGATCCACAACGACAAGCTAAAGGACAAGAGAAACTTAAAAAAATAAATGAGGCTTACCAAAATCTGAAGTCATACACTCCGGTGTTACCTCAACCAGAAGTTGACCAGGATGTGGATGCGACAACCTATTACCAGTGGGGAATGGAACTGGCAAAGGATTGTCAATATCAGCAAGCAATCGACTATTTTAGTAAAGCGATCTGGCTGGATTTTGACTTGGTTAAAGCCTATAAATATCGCGGACTGGCGTATTCTCAACTGGGCGAATACCGATATGCGATCGCGGATTTTAATCAAGCCGCTAGTCTGTATTGGCAATACCAAGATTTGCGAGACTATCAAGATGTCCTTTTCTGCATTAGTAAGCTACAAAATGTAGTCTTGCAGCCACTCCAGCAGAACTGGCGCTGTGTTCATACTCTTAAAGGTCATACTTACTTTGTTTACGCCGTTGCGATTAGTCCAGATCGAGAAACAGTGGTTAGTGGTAGTACAGATGGAACCATTAAATTATGGGATGTACAAACGGGAAAGGAACAGCGCACCCTCAAAGGACATGCAGGGAGGTTTGGCTATGTTCAATCCATTGCGATTAGTCCTGATGGGAAAATGTTGGTGAGTGGGGGGAATGATAAAACGATTAAACTTTGGCAACTTAGTACCGGGAAGGAACGGCGAACTTTAACCGGACATTCAGGTTTATTTGCTGGAATTAAGTCGGTGACAATTAGTCCCGATGGTAAGTTAATTGCCAGTGGTAGCGATGATAAAACGATTAAACTTTGGTCTCTGGCTAAAGGGCGAGAACTACGCACGTTTAAGGGTCATACTGCTGGAGTCAATGGGGTGGCAATTAGTCCAGATGGCAAGATTATCGCCAGTGGTAGCACCGATAAAACGATTAAATTATGGCAGGTGGGAAAGGCGCGGGAACTCCATACGCTTATCGGTCATCATGATACTGTAAATGGGGTAGCATTTAGTTCCGATGGGCAGATTATAGCCAGTGGGAGTGCCGATGGAACGATTAAACTCTGGCAACTCAGTAGTGGACGGATACTGCGAACCTTAAAAGGGCATCATGATACTGTAAATGGGGTAGCATTTAGTCCCGATGGGCAGATTCTTGCTAGTGGTAGCGCCGATAAAACGATTAAATTGTGGCAGGTTAGAAAAGGACGGAAACTTCGCACCCTCAAAGGTCATGCGGCGGCTGTACATGCCGTGGCAATCAGTTTAGATGGGCAAATTCTTGTCAGTGGGAGTGCGGATAAAACGATTAAGATGTGGCGATGTGATTGAATTATGACGTTGTGAATTCCCTCCCCTTGATAAGGGGAGGGTTAGGGAGGGGTTTGTCTCAAGGTATTGCTTTCTGGTATAATCTGTCATGCTGAGCGAAGCGAAGCATCTAAAGGCGGATTTTGTTGGTCAATTATCGGTCAATTATCGGGTTGAATAAGGGCGGGTTTTGTTGTTAAGTTATCAGCTCTTAATTAGCGTTAGTCCCTAAACCCGCCCCTACAATGCCTAAACCCGTCCCTATAATTAATATGTACCATGGCACGTCCCTACCTACCTACTTATGACTTCTTTTGATCACTAACTGGAGTTACTGGATCAACAAGCTAGGTGGATGATAATAATCCTGATTTTTAAAGCATTGCAATTATGGGCAATCGTCAGAACATTATTATGAAGGGTCAAAACTCTCCCCCCATATATCCTCCCTGCGAGGGTGCAATCCTAGGGGAGGTGAACATAAAATTAAGCCAAGCAAATCCGACGATTCAGAGAGGATAAAGGTTATGGCAAAGACGATGAAAGCCGCTGTGGTGCATAAATTTGGCGAACCCCTATCAATTGAAGAGGTTCCGATTCCAGAACCCCAAGCTGGACAAGTTCTCATCCGTACTGCTACCTGTGGTGTCTGCCATACTGACTTACATGCAGCGGATGGGGATTGGCCCGTAAAGCCTACCTTGCCTTTTATTCCTGGACATGAGGGCGCGGGTTATGTCGCCGCTGTGGGTGATGGCGTAACGTTATATAAAGAAGGCGATCGCGTCGGTGTTCCTTGGCTGCATAGTGCCTGTGGTCATTGTGAATATTGCTTCACGGGTTGGGAAACCTTGATTTCAATCGCCTCTTCTTGCTATCGCTGTCACGCTGTCACGCTAGTAGTCAACCCAAGATGGTAAGGGGCTAAAGCCCTTACTACATACAAATTCCTCATCTCCCCTGATGATGTGCCAAAATTGTTAGAACGGATGAGTTCAACCCTGTAGGAGATTCTTTTGTGGAGTCGCGTTATAACCCCGTCGAGATAGAGGAAAAGTGGCAAACCAGTTGGTCACACCAAAACCTAGACCAAACCCAGGACAAGGCAGATAAGCCCAAATTCTATGCCCTGTCCATGTTTCCCTATCCATCGGGCAACCTGCACATGGGTCACGTCCGTAACTATACGATTACCGATGTCATTGCCCGCAAAAGCCGGATGCAGGGCTATCGTGTCCTGCATCCGATGGGGTGGGATGCCTTTGGGCTACCTGCGGAAAATGCGGCGATTCAACGCGGTGTCCATCCCGCTAAGTGGACGTATCAAAATATTACTCAGATGCAGTCTGAGTTAAAGCGTCTGGGATTGTCCTACGATTGGAACCGGGAATTGGCGACCTGTGCGCCGGACTACTATAAGTGGACGCAGTGGATTTTTTTGCAGTTTCTTCACGCCGGCTTAGCTTATCAGAAAGAAGCCGCTGTCAACTGGGACCCGATTGACCAAACCGTACTCGCCAATGAACAGGTGGATAGCGAGGGGCGTTCCTGGCGTTCTGGTGCGAAAGTGGAACGGAAACTCTTACGCCAGTGGTTCCTGAAAATTACCGATTATGCCGAACAATTACTCAACGATTTAGATAAGCTAGACGGATGGCCCGAACGGGTGAAGTTGATGCAAGCCAACTGGATTGGCAAATCCGTCGGTGCTTATTTAGAGTTTCCGATTATCGGGTTAGAGGAAAAAATCGGTGTGTTTACCACTCGCCCCGATACGGTTTATGGCGTCACCTATGTGGTGTTAGCGCCGGAACATCCCTTAACCCCAAAAGTGACGACTCCTGACCGCAAAACTGAGGTTGACGCCTTTATTCAGGAGGTGACTCAGGAAAGCGAATTGGAACGCACGGCTGAGGATAAGCCGAAACGGGGGATTCCCACCGGGGGTAAGGCGATTAACCCGTTTACTGGGGAAGAAATTCCCATCTGGATTGCCGATTACGTCCTCTATGAATATGGCACAGGGGCGGTGATGGGAGTTCCCGCCCATGATGCGCGAGATTTCCAATTTGCCAAGGAACAGCAGTTACCCATCAAGACGGTGATTGTACCTGCAGATGCGGCTGACCCGAAAGCTGAACCGAAACAGGCGTATACTGAACCCGGTGTGGTGGTGAATTCTGACTTGTTTAATGGGATGGAATCTATTTCCGCCAAAGCAGAGATTGTCAACTACGCCGAACGTAAAGGATGGGGGAAAGCCCGGATACAGTATCGCCTGCGGGATTGGTTAATTTCTCGCCAACGCTATTGGGGCGCACCGATTCCGGTAATTTACTGTCCTGATTGTGGCATTGTCCCGGTTCCGGAGCAAGATCTGCCTGTAGCATTACCGGAAAATGTAGCCATGAGTGGGGGGCGTGTCGCTTCGTTATCCCAGGTGGAGGGATGGGTAGATGTGCCTTGTCCCACCTGTGGTACAGCCGCGAAACGGGAAACGGATACGATGGATACATTTATTGATTCGTCCTGGTATTTCCTGCGTTATCCGGATGCGAATAATGACCAGCAGGTGTTTGACTCCAGTAAAACCAATGACTGGATGCCCGTAGACCAGTACGTGGGTGGCATCGAACACGCGATTTTGCACCTATTGTACTCCCGTTTCTTCACTAAAGTTTTGCGCGATCGCGGTTTACTTAATTTTGATGAACCGTTCCAGCGTCTGTTGACTCAGGGGATGGTGCAGGGGTTAACCTATATGAACCCCAAAACTGGGAAATGGGTTCCCTCGGTGGACGTCAACCCCAGTGACCCCAAAGACCCAGAAACTGGGGAAACGCTGGAGGTTTCCTACAAAACCATGTCCAAATCTAAATATAACGGGGTTGCACCCGAAGCGGTAATTAACAAATATGGTGCCGATACCGCCCGTATGTTTATCCTGTTTAAAGCCCCCCCCGAAAAAGACTTGGAATGGGATGATGCGGATGTGGAAGGGCAGTTCCGTTTCCTGAACCGGGTTTGGCGTTTGGTGGAGGAGTTTGCGGCAAAAGTAACCAACCGTTCCACCACCATTCCCCCGGAGTTAAGTAAACCGGAAAAAGACCTGCGGCGGGCAGTTCACACGGCGATTAAAGAAGTCACTGATGATTTAGATGGGGAGTATCAATTTAATACAGCGGTTTCCGAGTTAATGAAACTCAGCAACGCCCTCGGTGATGCTAAGTGCAAAGACTCCCCCGTTTACGCCGAAGGAATCGAGACTCTGATTCTGTTATTAGCCCCCTTTGCCCCCCATATTGCTGAAGAGTTATGGCATGGAATTGGTCACACGGACTCGGTTCACCTACAACCCTGGTGTACTTTTGAACCAGAGGCATTAGTGGCTGATGAGATTACGTTGGTCATTCAAATCATGGGTAAAACCCGTGGCACCATTCAGGTTCCTGCTGATTCCGATAAATCAGCGTTGGAACAGTACGCTAGGGAGTCAGAGGTTGCCCAGCGTTATATCACGGGTAAGACGGTGAAAAAGGTGATTGTTGTACCAGGAAAGCTGGTCAATTTTGTGGTGACAGGTTGATATCAAGGTAGGGAGATAGAATCATGTAGAGACGTGCCATGGCGCGTCTTTATGTAGGGGCGGGTTTACGCGCCAAACTTTCCCCAAAATATAGCGTGGGTTATAAAAACAATTGTAGGGGCGACCCGCCGTACCCAATTAACACCACCTAACCTTTAATTTGATCGGGTCGCCCTGTATCAGGTATCGTCAATTAAAGGTAAAAATGGTGCAACCCGCCCCAACCCTTAATTTGATCGGGTTGCCCCCACCCGGTATCAGTAATGCTCCAACACCGCATTTAGACAGGGGCGAGTCGATATAGGTTAATTCTCGCACCGAACATTGATGCAGCGACTCGCCCCTACAGCTTATTGGTGGTGATTATGGGATGGATTTGGATATTGCTAGACATGGGTTTATCCTCGATTTAGCCAAGTCCCGGCGTCCATGCAATACGTCCTTTGTCCCTCTCCTGATACCCTGAGCGAGGGTAGTATTCTCCGCACAGTTTATAGAAAAATCATCCAACCTTGACATAAAAAATATTTGTAAAGAATTAGATTGACTTCTCCAAAATTTGCTGATTTAATATCCATGGAGTTACGATAGAGATAGACAGTTAGAGAGAGCGGTAAACATCCAGGCTAAATAGACCGCAAGGAATAGATTTAGTTAGGATAAACCTTACTGTTCTTCCTATAGACCCATGACTAGAGTCAAGAGCCTGAGGTACAAATAAAACGCTACGAGTTTTTAGTAGAACCACAATCACCTTAGACTGTTGACCAAAATTTCTCCAAAAAATGGTCAGGGCTACGTCTAACGTTCAAAAGTTTGCACAAAAAAAGAGGGAAATAATGCCTATGGTTGGGACAGTCGTACCTAACACATCTACTACGCAAAAGCATGAGACAGCTAGCGCCTTATGCGAACAATGGCAGGATTTTAATCCCGGTAAATGGACGAATGAAATTAATGTCCGGGATTTTATCCAAAAGAACTACACCCCCTATACAGAAGACGATTCTTTCCTTGCCGGAGTAACGGAACGGACGAAAACCCTCTGGCAAAATGTCTGCGATTTGATGCAGCAAGAGCGGGAAAAAGGTATTTTAGATGTCGATACCAAAGTCCCCACCAGTATCACCGCCCATTCACCGGGTTATATTGATCAAAACCTGGAACAAATTGTCGGTATCCAAACCGATAAACCTTTAAAACGGGCAATTATGCCCTTGGGTGGTATCCGAGTGGTCAAGAAATCCCTGGAAGCTTACGGCTATCAGCTTGATCCCCAAACGGAAGAGATTTTCACTCAGTATCGCAAAACCCATAATGATGGGGTGTTTGATGCCTATACACGGGAAATGCGAAAAGCACGACATTCTGGCATTATTACGGGATTACCGGATGCTTATGGTCGGGGTCGAATTATTGGGGACTATCGCCGGGTGGCATTATATGGAATCACCCGTTTAATTGCTGATAAAAAACAGCAGCAAGATTCTCTGGAATTCGATGCGATTGATGAGTCGGTTATTCAGCAACGGGAAGAAATTTCTGAACAAATCCGGGCGCTAAATGAACTTCAGGAAATGGCAGCTAGCTATGGCTGTGATATTAGCCGTCCGGCGGCAACTGCCCAAGAAGCGGTACAGTGGACGTACTTTGGCTATTTGGGTGCGGTGAAGGAACAAAATGGCGCGGCGATGTCCTTGGGACGGGTGTCTACGTTCCTGGATATTTATGTGGAACGGGATTTAAATAATGGCACGCTGAATGAATCCGAGGCGCAGGAATTAATTGACCATTTTGTGATGAAACTGCGGATGGTGCGCTTCCTGCGGGCGCCGGCTTATAACGAACTGTTCTCTGGTGACCCAGTTTGGGTAACCGAAGCCATTGGCGGAATGGGTGAAGATGGTCGTCCGTTGGTAACGAAGACGAGTTTCCGTTTCTTGCATACGCTTTATAACTTAGGTCCGGCACCGGAACCGAATTTAACGGTACTGTGGTCAGAACGGCTACCGATGAACTTTAAGCGGTTCTGCGCCAAGGTATCGGTAGAAACCAGTTCGATTCAGTATGAGAACGATGACCTGATGCGATCGCACTATGGTGATGATTATGGCATTGCCTGCTGTGTATCGGGAATGCCGATTGGCAAACAGATGCAGTTCTTTGGCGCACGGGTTAACCTGGCGAAAGCCTTACTCTATGCGATTAATGGCGGTAAGGATGAAAAAGCGGGCGAACAAATCGGTCCGGAACTAGCAGCGATTACCTCAGAGTACCTCGATTATGACGAGGTGATGGGAAAATTCGACCAAATGATCGAGTGGTTGGCGAAACTCTACGTCAATACCTTGAATGTAATCCACTATATGCACGATAAATATTGTTATGAGCGTTTGGAAATGGCGCTGCATGACCGGGATGTTTATCGGACAATGGCATGTGGGATTGCTGGCTTGTCGGTGGTTGGCGATGCGTTATCGGCGATTAAATATGCCAAGGTGAAAGTTATTCGCAATGATCAGGGTCTCGCCGTAGACTATGAAGTGGAAGGAGATTATCCCAAGTTTGGCAATAACGATGATCAGGTGGATGACATTACTGCCAACCTGGTGAAAGCGTTTATGGATAAAATCCGCAAGAATAAGACCTATCGCGGCGCTGTTCCTACCCAGTCGATTCTGACGATTACCTCCAATGTAGTGTACGGGAAGAAGACCGGAAGTACCCCTGATGGGCGCAAAGCTGGGGAACCCTTTGCCCCAGGTGCGAACCCGATGCATGGTCGTGATAGCAATGGCGCGATCGCAGCGTTGGCTTCAGTGGCGAAACTACCGTATGAACATGCCCAAGATGGGATTTCTTATACGTTCTCCATTGTGCCGCAAGCGTTGGGTAAGACGGATGAGGCGAAGGTGACTAATTTGGTGGGAATGCTGGATGGGTATTTCCATGACGAAGGTCATCATATCAATATCAATGTCTTCAATCGCGATACCCTGCTTGATGCGATGGATCATCCAGAGAAATACCCGCAGTTAACGATTCGGGTATCGGGTTATGCGGTGAACTTTATTAAGTTAACCCGCGAACAACAACTGGATGTGATTAACCGCACATTCCACGAACGGATTTAGGTGCAATAGTTCTGGTTCGCCGAAATCCTAGATATCCCGTAGGGTGGGCATTGCCCACCAACTAACACGGCAAAGCCAAGTCAGGGCGGGTTGAGTTACATCTGTTTCGTAAACGATACTCGTCAAACCCGCCCCTACAAACTCAACATTTGAACTATGGTAATGCAATCATCAATTTCTCAATCCCCAATCGCCACTCCCAAAACCTCTGTAAAAGGACGCATTCACTCCTTAGAAAGCTGCGGTACGGTGGATGGTCCAGGTATCCGCTTTGTTATTTTTACCCAGGGTTGTCCCTTACGTTGTCTCTATTGTCACAATCCGGATAGCCGCTGTATCCGTGAAGGTCAAGAGGTTACCGTTGATGAACTGATGACCCAGATCCCAAAGTATCGTTCCTACATGCGCTTTTCCGGCGGCGGCGTTACCATAACAGGGGGTGAACCCTTGATGCAGCCGGAGTTTGTCCGCGAAATTTTCCGACGCTGCCAAGACCAAGGGATTCATACCGCCCTAGATACGTCGGGTTATGTCAATTTGGATGTCGCTAAACCCGTGTTGGATCATGTCGATTTGGTCTTGTTGGACATCAAATCCTTTGATCCCAAAATTTATTTTAAGATTACCAACGTTTCCCTAGAACCGACACTCGCATTTGCCCAGTATCTGAGTGAGATTAAAAAGCCAACCTGGATTCGCTTTGTCCTAGTTCCCAATTTATCCGATAACCTAGAGAGTATTGAGGGATTAGCCCAGTTTGTCTCTAGCTTGGGTAATGTGGAAAACGTAGAAATTCTGCCGTTTCACAAAATGGGAGAGTATAAATGGCAACAACTAGGGTATGACTATCAGCTTAAAGACACACCCTCGCCAACCCCCCAACAGGTGCAGCAGGTTATGGAAATCTTTCAAAGACAAGGGTTGCATGTGCAGTAAGATTGAGGTGTAGATCATGGATGGGAAAGAAAATCTCTATTTATGTATGGGTTCAGCCTGTCATCAATTGGGTGTTTATGAAGTATTACCCAAAATTCAGCAGTTGATTAGCACATACAATTTGGAGGATAAAGTTGAATTAAAGGGTTCCTTTTGTTTGGAAACCTGTAGCGCTGGTATTGTGATGAAGTTTAAGGATAAATTTTTTGTCAATATCAATGCTAACAATGTTGAGCAAAAGTTTAAACAAGAGATTCTGCCTTGTATTCAATGATGTATCTTGTATTCAATGATGTATAGGGAGAGGGAACACCTCGGCTTTGCTCGGTGTGTAACAGGGAACAATAAATTTCAGTTAGCTTTGGCATAGCAGCTTGAAGAATAATAAATACTATGACAAGTAATGATAAGAGTTTGTGGGAATTATTGTGGCGGTATGATCCCAACGGTTTGATTGTCGTGGATAAAGATATGACAATCAAGCTGGTAAATCCTGCCTTTTGCAAAATGTTTAATGTGGAACAGGAGGCGGCTATTGGTGAGTCCGCCTCCACTATTTTGACAGATGTCAGTGATTTTCAACGAGTCTGGGATAATGATGAGGTGATTCAGGGGAAGGAAAAAGAGTACGCTAATCACCAACTTTATGTCAGAGAAGTTATTTTTCCGATTAAAGAGGAAAATATAATTGCAGCTATTTTGGTGAATATGAGTTATGAGTTACAGCGTAAGCGAGAATTGATCAAAGTTAAGCGAGAAACGGTGGAAAAGGTTAATGAGGTGGTGGATAATCAAATGAAAGTTGTCCAAGAAATTGCGGGGATATTGGGAGAAACAACGGCAACGACGAAGGTGAGTCTATTGAAGATTATTCAAATGGTGGAACAGGAGATGGGGTAGTAGGGATACCTGGGGGAGCAATGTAGAGACGTAGCATGCTACGTCTGGGAGCAATGTAGAGACGTGCCATGGCGCGTCTGGAAGCAGGGGAAGAAGTCGTTTAACTATATAATATAAAAGCTTATGAGTCGTGATCATTTTCTAGATATCTATGATTTAAGCTTAAATAAAAAGGGAGAGGAACTATGTGGCGATCAGGTTAAGTTTATCAAGACGAAGGATAAAACGACGATTGTTTTATCGGATGGGTTGGGAAGTGGTGTCAAGGCGAATATCCTGGCAACGCTGACGACGGAAATCTTGATCACCATGTTGAATGCCGATCTGCCTCTAACTGAGGTAATTGAAACGGTGATTGGTACGTTGCCAATTTGTAGTGTCCGGAAAATTGCTTACGCCACGTTTACTATAATTCGGATTAATCATAAAACTAATAAATTTAAAGTTATAAACTTTGACAACCCCCCCATTTTTCATTTTAGGAAAGGAAAACCTGTCCCGGTTGAAACGCGAACCGAGAAAATTCTGGAGAAAGACATTGTTATTTCCGAAGGGCATTTAGAACGGGGAGATTTCCTGGGGGCGATTAGTGATGGCGTCTTGTATGCGGGGCTGGGTGCGGTCTTAAATTTTGGCTGGGGCTGGGAAAATATTGCCAAATACATTGAAAGCCTATATATTCGGGATACCTACACTGCTCGTAATATTGTCCGTAAAGTGATTGGCGAAACGCACAACCTCTATCAAGGGAAAATTGGGGATGATGCCACGTTTGTGGGCGTCTGTGTGCGAAAGCGTAATGAGTTAATGATTTTTACTGGACCCCCTCTAGATCAACGTCACGATCAGGTTTATGTGGAACGCTTATTAAATTTTGAGGGGAGAAAAGTGATCTGTGGTGGCACCACGGGGAATATTGTGGGGAAATATCTGGGTGAAGAGGTGGAAATGGATATTGCCACGATGCGACCAGATTTGCCGCCGATTGGTAAGTTAAGCCAAATTGACCTGGTAACTGAAGGGATATTAACGATCTCCAAAAGCCTAGAAATCTTAAAAAAATGTAAATGTGATATCGATCGCCTACCGAGTGATCGCAATGGGGCGGCGCTTCTGGCTAAGGAAATCTTGATGGCGGATTCGGTACTTTTCTTGGTGGGGCAGAAAATTAACGAATTTTACCAAAATCCGCTGTTACCCAAAAACATTTCCATCCGCCGAAATTTAGTAGAAGAGGTAGTGAAGTATTTGCAAAATCACAAAAAAGAAGTCCAGTTAGAATACTGCTAAGTTAGGTCAGTGGAGATCAAGGGGAATGAGGTTACGGTCTGTAAACATCCAGTCAAGCCTGACGAAGGACAAAGGACATAAGACCAATGACAAATGACCAATGGGTGGTGATTGGCTATGGGAATACGCTGCGGCGGGATGACGGTGTGGGTCAAGTTGTGGCAATGGAGGTACAAGAGTGGGGATACCTGGGAGTGCGATCGCTTCCCCTGCACCAACTGACTCCAGAATTGGCACAAACCTTAGCTACGGTGGATGGGGCGATTTTTGTGGATGCTTATCCGGTATCTGGAGAGACAGCCACGGTGCAAGTCTTTCCCCTGCGATCGGAGGATGCTGATAC
Organism: Coleofasciculus chthonoplastes PCC 7420; assembly: GCF_000155555.1. Taxonomy (GTDB): domain Bacteria; phylum Cyanobacteriota; class Cyanobacteriia; order Cyanobacteriales; family Coleofasciculaceae; genus Coleofasciculus; species Coleofasciculus chthonoplastes_A. The sequence continues at coordinate 22,595 of NZ_DS989878.1, read as the reverse complement.
AATCTCGGTCGGGCATCATTGTGATCCGCGATCGCTGTTAGCGTTAGCCCAAGTCCTTTATAATCATTCTCCCTCCGCTTGGCTGGTTACTATCCCCGCTGTTGACTTCGAGTTTGGCGAAACCCTCTCACCCATTGCCCAACAGGGAGTTACCGACGCCCTGATTCATATTCATCGCCTGTTGGCAATACCAGCGGAATCGCCAACTCGAAAATCATCCGGTTGCGTCGAGATGAAGGAGTTGTGAGTTAATTTGGAACTCAGTCTGGGCGGGCGCGAGTCTCATCTGGGTGAGGTAAGAAACGATAGTAGTAAAACCCGCCCCTACACAATCAAAACGTCTTCCCCACCTTCCCCAACTGAGATGGCAGATTATCAGGGAGAACCCTAGGTTTTAATCCTTGTGTGTTCAGTGTTAACCGTTCCGTTTCAATTTTTCCCCAGACGTATTAATTAAGGAAAGGAAAAAACAATGGTTAAGCCACTTAAACCAACCACCGATCCAGCGTATGATATTCTGCGTTCGGAACGTCAACCTCTGCACTCCTTCTTCGCCCCCGATACCGTTGCTGTGATTGGGGCGACGGATAAAGAGGGCAGTGTGGGGCGAACCCTGCTATGGAATTTAATGAGTAATCCCTTCGGGGGAACCATTTTTCCAGTCAATCCCAAACGCCATAGTGTCTTGGGAATTCCTGCTTATTCCAGTATTAAAGACATACCTGATCCCGTGGATCTGGCGATCATTGCCATACCCGCCCCTTTCGTACCCGGAGTCGTCCAAGAATGTGTTGAGGTTGGCGTCAAAAGTGCGATTATTATTTCAGCGGGATTTAAAGAAATTGGTCCGAAGGGAGTCGAGTTAGAACAACAAATCCTGGAAACCGCCCGGGGCAAAATGCGAATTATTGGTCCGAATTGCCTGGGTTTAATGAGTCCGCGCAGTGGGTTAAATGCTACCTTCGCCAGTACCATGGCGCGTCCGGGTAATTTGGCGTTTATTAGTCAGAGTGGGGCATTATGTACCGCTGTCCTAGATTGGAGTTTCTGGGAAAATGTGGGCTTTAGTGCCTTTATTTCCATTGGTTCGATGATGGATGTGAATTGGGGGGATCTGATTTACTATCTCGGTGATGATCCCCACACCCATAGCATCGTCATTTATATGGAATCCATTGGCGATGCGCGATCGTTCCTTTCAGCGGCGCGGGAAGTGGCATTAACCAAGCCGATTATCGTAATTAAAACCGGGCGCACCGAAGCCGCTGCCAAGGCATCAGCCTCCCATACCGGTTCTTTAGCCGGAAGCGATGATGTCCTCGATGCTGCCTTCCGCCGCTGTGGTGTAGTTCGCGTGAATACTATCTCCGAACTGTTTGATATGGCAGAGGTGTGGGCGAAACAACCCCGTCGTCCCAAAGGACCTCGCTTGACCATTATTACCAATGCTGGGGGACCAGGGGTGTTAGCAACAGACGCCTTAATTAGTGCGGGTGGTGCATTGGCGGAACTCTCTGAGGATACGGTAACTGCCCTTAACGAAATCCTGCCCCCCCATTGGAGTCATGGTAATCCCATTGATATTCTCGGTGATGCTGACCCCGATCGCTATACCAAAGCTTTAGATATTGCGGTTGAAGATCCCAACAGCGATGGCTTGTTGGTGATTCTCACGCCTCAAGCCATGACAGATCCGACTCAGATTGCCGAACAGTTAAAACCTTATGCCCAGAAAGCTGGTAAACCCGTGTTTGCTAGTTGGATGGGAGGATCAGAAACCAAAACTGGGGAAACCTTACTCAACCGTGCCAGCATTCCCACCTATCCCTACCCCGATGATGCGGCGCGGTTATTTAATTTAATGTGGCAGTACAGCTACAACCTGAGTGGGATCTACGAAACGCCGATTTTACCATCATCCGAAGAAACCGGACCCGATCGCGCTTTGGCGCAGCAGATGATTGAAACGGCACGCAAGGCGGGACGGACGATTCTGACGGAGTTGGAATCGAAACAACTCCTCGCTGCCTATAATATCCCGATTGTACATACTGGGGTGGCAAAAACAGAAGAGAATGCGGTGAATTGGGCGAATTCCCTGGGATACCCGGTGGTGTTGAAACTCTTCTCGGAAACTATTACCCATAAAACTGATGTGGGTGGGGTTCAGTTAAATCTCACCGATGAAGAAGCGGTGCGCTGGGCGTATAACAGGATTCAATCAACGGTGACGGAGAAAGTCGGTGCCGAACATTTCTTAGGTGTTACGGTTCAACAAATGGTGCACCAGGATGGTGCTTATGAACTGATTATTGGCAGCATCGTTGATCCCCAGTTTGGACCCGTGTTAGTCTTTGGGTCTGGGGGACAGTTAGTTGAGGTATTCAAGGATCGGGCGATCGCGCTACCGCCCCTGAATACCACCCTAGCGCGGCGGATGATCGAACAGACGCAAATCTATAAGGCACTCAAAGGGGTGCGGGGGCGTCAAGCCGTTGATTTAGCCGAACTTGAGCAGATTATGGTTCGCTTTAGTCAATTGGTGATTGAACAGCGTTGGATCAAGGAAATTGATATCAATCCCCTGCAAGCATCTTCGGATCGACTCATCGCCCTAGATGCCCGGATTATCCTCCAAGATCTTGACGTTGAGGAAAACCAACTCCCGAAAACGGCGGTTTGTCCCTATCCTCGGCAGTACGTCACCCCATGGCAGCTTAATGATGGTACGCCCGTGAAGATTCGTCCGATTCGTCCAGAGGATGAACCTTTAATCGTGCAATTCCACCAAACGCTATCGGAAGAAAGTGTCTATTTGCGTTATTTCAGCTTAATGAAGCTGAGTCGGCGGATTGCCCATGAACGATTAACCCGCATCTGCTTTATTGACTATGATCGGGAAATGGCACTGGTGGCGGACTATAAAGATCCGGAGACGAAAAAGCATCAAATCTTGGGCGTGGCGCGATTGAGCAAGATGCATGGGATTAATGAAGCGGAATTCGCTATGTTAATTAGTGACCCCTATCAGCGTCGCGGCTTAGGGACGGAATTACTGCAACGCATTATTCAAGTGGGTCGCCAAGAGAAACTGACGCGGATTACTGCTGATATTCTGGCAGAAAATGTGCCGATGCAGAAGGTGGCGGAAAAAGTGGGTTTCCATCTCGAACGGGCAGGTAATGATTTAGTCAAAGCCGAGATTCGTTTGTAGTTAGGATTGACCCACAGACGCTGAATCGTAGGGGTACGACATGTTTTACCCCTACAGAACTTGGCTTCTGCTATAGTATGGGATGCGATGCTAATTGACTTTCGTAATACCAATACTGTCTGGGCTTCTATACTGGTGGAAACGTTAACGCGGTTGGGATTAACTACAGCCGTCTTATGTCCCGGTTCACGTTCCACCCCGCTTACTGTTGCTTTTGCACAACACAGCCAAGTTGAGGCAATTCCGATTCTCGATGAACGTTCGGCGGCGTTTTTCGCCTTGGGAGTTGCCCGAAAATCGGGGTTACCTGTGGCGTTGGTTTGTACTTCGGGGACAGCCGGGGCGAATTTCTATCCCGCGATTATTGAAGCACGAGAAAGCCGGATTCCTCTATTAATTTTAACCGCAGACCGTCCCCCAGAACTGCGCGATTGTCACTCTGGGCAAACTATTGACCAAGTAAAACTCTATGGCAATTATCCCAACTGGCAAACCGAATTAGCTGTACCATCTCTGGAAATCGGGATGTTGAGATATCTGCGACAAACCGTAATTCACGCCTGGGAGCGATCGCGCTTTCCTACTCCCGGTGCAGTACATTTAAATTGCCCCTTTCGTGATCCTCTAGCACCTATTCCTGATCCAGCCGCTACTAGGTTACAATCCCAATTCCAGGCTGATGACTTCTTTGGGGCGGTTACTCCCGCATCTGTGCATCCCTCCTCTCCTGTATCTGGGCAAACGATTCCCTACTCAGATTGGCAAGCGTGCGATCGCGGTTTAATTATTGCAGGTTTAGCCCAACCCCAAAACCCCAAAGCCTATTGTCATGCTGTTGCCCAACTCTCGCAAACCCTAAACTTTCCCCTATTAGCAGAAGGGCTTTCCCCCCTAAGAAACTACGCCAACCTAAATCCTTATCTCATTTCTACTTATGATTTAATTCTGCGGAATCGCCGACTCGCTCAACAGCTTACACCGACTATTGTTATTCAAATTGGCGAACTTCCCACCAGTAAAGAACTACGCGCTTGGTTAAATACTTATCAACCCCAACGCTGGATTATTGACCCTTGTGATCATAACTTAGATGCTCTCCATGGGAAAACCACGCATCTGCGGATTTCTATCGAAGAAATTGGACAATGGCTAACCACGAATAATAAAAAAGATATGGCTGTAGGGGCGGGTTTGACAGATAACGTTGTGGACAAAACCGATAACAGAACCACACCCACCCCGATAGAGGAACAGGGGAAAACCGTATCCCAACAAAACCCACATTACCTGCAAAAATGGTGTGATGCAGAAACGCAAGTGAGAGCAGCCGTTGACCAAACCATGGCAGAAATGACTCAATTATTTGAAGGAAAAGCCGCCTGGATACTCTCTCAATGTTTGCCCACAGGGACACCTTTATTCATTGCCAATAGTATGCCCGTGCGGGATGTAGAATTTTTTTGGTCTCCAGGAAATACAGAGATTCAGCCCTGGTTTAATCGTGGTGCTAATGGAATTGATGGAACCTTATCAACAGCATTAGGGATTGCTCACCGGAATCAAAGTGCGGTGATGCTAACAGGAGACTTAGCCTTATTACATGATACCAATGGCTTTTTATTCAAAAATAAACTGATCGGTCATCTCACCATCATTTTAATCAACAATAACGGCGGTGGTATTTTTGAGATGTTACCCATTTCCGACTTTGAGCCACCCTTTGAAGAATTCTTTGCCACACCCCAACATATAGACTTTAGACAATTATGTTTAAGCTATAGGGTAGAACATCAACGTATTGAATCGTGGCAACAATTGCAGCAATTACTGAGTTCATTACCGAGTAAAGGAATTCGAGTCTTAGAAATACCCACAAATCGCAAAACAGACGCAACGTGGCGGAAAAACCATCTAGGTTCGTTCGTAGTAAAGGAACCTTAGCCTTTGATGTTGGGTTTCCTGAGAACATCCCAACCTAAAACCATCTTAAATGCGGCAAGGGGACTCCCGTTATACCGAAGGTTAGCGGGAGGGGAATTGCCGCCAACATTGAAATTGAGCGATAGCGAATCATTATTTTTAGGATTGGTATTCATAGCCGTCTGCTTTATGAATGGTTCTCAAGTATTTGGGATGTACATCAAACTTTTGTGTTGGTAACTGCAAGACAAAACTAGGTCTAAATCGAATCGCAATTCGACCAATATATTGACCTGCGAACTTACCTTTTTGAACATCAGCTTTAACAATGTCGCCAGTTTGGAAACCCTGGAAATACTTGGCTTTAGGAGCATGAGCTTTAGGAAATCCGTACTTATCAGGGCGACAACGTTGTCTGGTTCCGCGTCCTTTTGCGGCAATTTTTAGAGGTTTGATTCCTCGAATTAATAATCGTTCAGGAGTAGATGCTCCGACACAGGCTGCATCGAAAGCGTGAGCTTTTTCAATCCCTCTGGTTTTACGGTTGAACTTAGTGCGACCTCCAGAACCTACCTCTACAGGTAAACCAGTTGACTGAAGCCTTCGATACAGTTCCCATCGGGTAGCATTGACGGCTGCGGCATCTTTAAGAGGTGCTTTGGCTTGAGCTAATACCCGTTTAAGGACTCCTGGCTTCTTTTTTAGGAATTCTTCAACAGGTCTGTTCCCTTTAACTTGGTTACAAGAATGACAACTAAGGCAAAGATTACTAACTCGGTTTGAACCACCCTTACTTTTTGCCAGAATGTGTTCAATCTCGAACGGAACGTTTTCAACCTCGCAGTAAGCGCATTTTCTGTTCCATTTGGCAAGTAAATACTCTTTGACCTCAAAACCAAACAGTTCACCTCTTTGGTACTCAACTCCGCTAATTTCAGGGTTTTGCATTTGCTGCAAGTCAAACCTGACTAGCTCTTGAGAGATGGCTGAAATCGGACAGAGTTTTTTAATCCGTCGTACCCAAGTTTCAATGTTGGCAATCCGACTCTCCAGCGATGGTGGTAGCCATCCGGTTTTACGGGTTCTGTTTAAGAAACGAGGCTGGCGGTAACGGGTTTTACGGTTACGGCGTCCCCTTCTTAATGACCTGCGAGCTAAGAGGGAATCTTTAATTTGTTGCCCTCGGTGTGAGATTTCAATGGCGCTTGTTACTCGCCCTGTTTCTTCCTGGACAACAGCAATCCCGGTTGTTTTGCTGCCAGGGTCTATTTTGACCCGATGTGGGTGCGTGACTGACTCTTCAACGGTTCTGTCTTGCAGGACAATAGTAAATGGATAGCGCTTGAATGCTTTAGCCCTCCCTTTGTTCAGTAATTCTCTTGCCCGTGCTGGATGGCAAGGGTCAAGAGGCTGTAAGTTTTTGTCTAGAACGAAAACGCGCATTACTGCACCTCTCATTACTGGTAAAGTTAGCCTCGACAATGTTATCTAGCCTTGTTAGGTACAGCTCACTGGCTTAACTCTCTACACCTGTTTAAAACTGTACGACAGAGCCTAAAACTGGCACGCATCTTAGGGTGTCATGAGCTAAATAACGTAGTTCTCGTAGAACTTAGTCTGGTCAACTAGAGCCTGTTTTTACAAGCTCCCGCTATAGTTCGATAGAACTTAGCGGTGAGTTGTTGACTCCTCTTAAATCTGTCAGACTCAGACTTATATTTTAAGCGTTTAGTAATCCCCCGTCACCCGCCAAGAACTCAAGTTCTTGGCTTATAGCTTAAGTCCACTGAAGTGGACTAAAACTCGTGTTTAGTCGTCTTTAGACGACTTAAGGGACTTGCGGCTTAATAATATACCAATCAAGCTTGGCTGAGTTGATGAGTCACGCGATCGCAGAATTTTGGCAAGGTTGACTGCAAGTCTATTTTCAACCTGTTGAGTGAGGTGAAGTGTTAGCCTTCATTGTATGGATAAACAATTTGATATAACTTATTGCTGAAGATTGAGCCGCTAATCAGTTGGCTGGGTGGTACGGCACAGTTACAATGGTAGAATAGGTGTAGGTTGGGTTGAGGCAGAAAAACTAAGCAAATCTAGGGCTAAAGCCCTTACTACGAACTCAAGTTAATCCATTAATTTAGGCGCTTGATAGAACTATTTTATCAATTACAATAGCGGAGGATTGTCTAGATTAGGCAAATGGCAATAAACAATCATCCATCCATAATCAGCCAAGAAGAAATTCGCGTGCGGGGTACGGTACAAGGGGTGGGATTTCGCCCAACGGTGTATCGTTTGGCAAAGGCGTGTAATCTAGTCGGAGAAGTTTGTAATGATGGTCAAGGTGTCTTAATTTACGTATCAGGAACAACAGAGGCGATCGCAGACTTTGTGCAACGCTTACAAATAGACTGCCCACCCCTTGCCAAGATTGAATCGATTGACCGTACTCCTTATCCAGGCGATCGCACGTTCCATGACTTTACTATTACCCAGAGTGTTAATAGCACGGTTCAAACTCAAATTCCCCCTGACGCCGCCACCTGTCCCCAATGTCAAGCCGAAACATTTGATTCGCGATCGCGCTGGTACAATTACCCGTTTACTAATTGTACCCATTGTGGTCCACGCCTTTCTATTATTCGCTCGATTCCCTATGACCGTAAGCATACTAGCATGGCAGACTTTGCCATGTGTCCCGATTGCGCTAGGGAATACCTTGCTATCGAAAATCGCCGCTTCCACGCCCAACCAATTGCTTGTCCGGTTTGTGGACCCAAGGTATGGTTAGAACGGGCGAATGGTGAAAAAATGGATACATCTGACCCCATTGATACCGTTTGTACCCTGCTGAAACAAGGGGAAATTGTGGCAATTAAAGGATTAGGCGGGATTCATTTAGCCTGTGATGCCACCAATGAAACCACAGTACAACAGTTGCGATCGCGTAAGCAACGGTATCATAAACCTTTTGCGTTGATGGCGCGAGATTTGGAGGTGATTGAACAGTATTGTACTTTGAATGATCAGGAAAAGGAATTATTCCAAAGTCCCCCTGCGCCTATTGTTTTAATTGATGTTATCCCTAACCGCGCAAATTGTAGAGACGCGCCATGGCGCGTCTCTACAGCCAAAATTGCGGATTCAGTTGCACCGGGACAAACAACATTGGGGTTTATGCTACCTTATACTCCCCTCCATCATCTGATTATGCAACGGCTGGATTATCCGATTATTTTAACCAGTGGGAATCTCTCCGATGAACCGCAATGTATCGATAATCAAGATGCCAGTTTAAAGTTAGGCAAAATCGCTGATTATTTGCTGCTGCATAACCGTGATATTGTCAATCGTGTCGATGATTCGGTGGTGCGAGTTATCCAGTCAAAACGACAACTTCAAAACTTTGATGGGGGCGGGTTTAGTCACATCAGGGTGACAAAAAACGATAATTGTGAAACCCGCCCCTACAGAGGAACTATGGCAAGACATATCCACATCCAAACCCTACGCCGCGCCCGTGGATATGCCCCGAAACCGATTAATTTACCCCCAGGATTTGAAAAATGTCCACCGATTCTGGCGATGGGAAGTGAACTAAAAAATACCTTCTGTTTATTGCGAGATGGACAAGCAATTTTATCTCAACATTTAGGCGACTTAGAGAATGCTGCCGCCTTTAACGCTTACCAGGATACCCTAAATCTATACCTAAACTTATTTGACCATAAACCGAGTGCGATCGCCACAGACAAACATCCCGAATACCTATCGACGAAACTAGGACAAGAACTAGCAACTGCTAATCATCTTTCCTTACATCCTATCCAACATCATCATGCCCATATTGCCGCTTGTCTGGCAGAAAATAATATCCCACTCAATACTCCCCCCATATTAGGAATCGCCTTAGATGGATTAGGCTATGGTGAAGATGGCACAATTTGGGGGGGAGAATTCCTCTTAGCTGATTATCAGGGATTTAAACGATTAGGTAAATTTAAACCCATCGCCATGATTGGCGGCGAACAGGCAATTTATCAACCCTGGCGCAATACCTACGCCCATTTAATTGCAGCATGGGACTGGAACAAGTTAAAACAAGAGTATAGTGATTTAGACCTAATCCAATTTCTGGATCAAAAACCTCATCCCTTGCTAAATCAACTGATCGAAAAAGGAATTAACTCCCCCCTCGCCTCATCTGTTGGACGATTATTTGATGCAGTAGCCGCAGCGTTGGGGATTTGTCGGGCAGACTGTAGCTATGAAGGGCAAGCCGCGATTGAAATGGAAGCCCTAGTTACGCCGGATAGCTTAAATTATGTTAAAGAAGTAGGCGCATATCCCTTTAACATTGGCAAACTAGATCAAGAAACAGAATTAATTTTAGACCCTTATCCCCTATGGCTTGCATTATTGGACGATTTACAGCAAGATGTGTCAAAGTCCCTCATTGCCGCCAAATTTCACCAAGGATTAGCCGACGCGATCGCGACTATGGTTCAGCAGTTACGTCCTGATTTAATCAGCAATCAAGTAATCCTCACCGGAGGTGTGTTTCAAAACCGGATTTTATTGACCCAAGTCAGGGAAAATTTAGAGAGAATGGGTATGGAGGTATTGACACACAGCCGAGTTCCACCAAATGATGGAGGACTATCCTTAGGACAAGCCGTAATTGCCGCTGCACAATCACTCAGTTATCGGGAGAGATTGAGACAGAATGGAGGGGCTGATTGAGACAGAATGTAGGGGCGGGTTTAGGGACAATCGTAGGGGCGAGTTTAGGGACAATTTGTAGGGGCGAATTTAGGGACAATCGTAGGGGCGGGTTTAGGGAATCAATTCAGATATCCACCAATAGCGGAACAACAAAACCCGCCCTCCCCACCAATAGCGGAACAACAAAACCCGCCCTCCCCACCAATAACGGAACAACAAAACCCGCCCTCCCCACCAATAGCGGAACAACAAAACCCGCCCTCCTTTAAATTAAAACCTCAGCTTACCCAAGACAACAAACAACCCACAAAGGACAACAAAAAAATGTGTTTAGGCATTCCCGGTCAAATTACGGAAATAACAGATAAAGAACACCAACTCGCCATGGTTAATATTAGTGGCGTCCAACGCCAAGTTAATATTGCCTGTATTATTGATGAAAATCATCCCATTGACACCTGTATTAACGATTGGGTATTAGTTCACGTCGGCTTTGCCATGAATCGCCTCGACGAACAAGAAGCCGCCGAAACCTTACAATTACTCCACGAACTCGCCTTAGCCGAATGACCAATGACCAATGACCAATAACCAATGACCAATGACAAACTATGAAATACGTTGACGAATTTCGCGATCCCCAAAAAGCCAAAGCCCTACTGAGAGAAATCCAAACCTTAACCACTCAATTCGGCAAAACTGCAAGCCAACCGCTAAAAGTGATGGAAGTCTGTGGTGGTCATACCCATTCCATCTTTAAATATGGACTCGAAGAAATCCTACCCGACACCATCGAATTAATCCATGGTCCCGGCTGTCCCGTCTGTGTAATGCCAAGGGGACGCCTAGATGACGCGATCGCGATCGCAGATTATCCTAATGTTATCCTCACCACCTTTGGTGACGCCATGCGGGTTCCCGGTTCCCAAAAAAGCCTACTCCAAGCCAAAGCAGTCGGGGCGGATATTCGTATGGTTTATTCTCCCCTAGATAGCCTGCAAATCGCCAAAGATAACCCCGATAAAGAAGTCGTTTTCTTCGGACTTGGCTTTGAAACCACCGCCCCCAGTACCGCATTAACCATCCTACAGGCTGATGCTGAAGGACTGCAAAACTTCAGTATGTTCTGTAATCACGTTTTAGTCATTCCCGCCTTACAAGCCTTATTAGACAATCCCGATTTACAACTGGATGCCTTTATTGGTCCCGGTCATGTCAGCATGGTTATTGGTACAGAACCCTATCACTTTATTGCCCAACAGTACCAAAAACCATTAGTGGTTTCCGGATTTGAACCTTTAGATATTTTGCAATCCTTGTGGATGATATTGCAGCAACTGATTCAAGGGCGCTGTGAGGTTGAAAACCAATATGATCGCATCGTCAAACCTGAAGGGAATTCTGTCGCCTTAAACGCCATGAATACCGTCTTTGAAGTGCGGCAAAAATTTGAATGGCGAGGACTCGGTGATATCCCCAATTCCGGATTCAAAATTCGCCCAAAATACGCCCAATTTGATGCCGAAGTTAAATTTACCCTTCCCAATCGTCAAGTCGCCGATCACAAAGCCTGTCAATGTGGAGAAATTCTCAAAGGTGTCATGAAACCTTGGCAATGTAAAGTTTTTGGTACAGCTTGTACACCAGAAAATCCAATTGGAACTTGTATGGTATCTTCAGAGGGGGCTTGTGCAGCGTATTACAAATATGGACGCCTATCCAAAGTTGCCAAAACTGCCGTCGGCATCAATTAACCCCCTGTAGGGGCGACCCGCCTGCATAAATTAACAACACCATTCCACTCAATGACATCGGGTCGCCCTTTACTCAATTACATCAGGTCATCCTCTCCTCAACCCCCTGTATCAGAACGTGTTTCTTGAGAGTTTAAACAGTCGCGGGAGAACATTTGTCAAGGTGGGTTTAGCCCCCAAACTTTATCCACCAAACCGATAAGTAAACTACAAAATCCGTCCGTTTTCCCCCATACAATACTGTTAAAACACAGGTTTAGAGTGGAGAATAAACGGTTATGCCATTTGTTACTGTTCAAATTGCCAAAGGTCACTCGGTTGATCAAAAACGTGAACTCGCCAAAGCACTCACAGATACCCTAGTTTCCACCTTAGGAACAAAACCCGAATGGGTAACAATTCACATTGATGAATTTGAGCGCGAAAATTGGGCAGTTGGCGGCGAATTACATTCCGATAAACCCGGTAAAGGAGGGAAACATCACACCTAAATTGAATGCCACTGACTTTAGAGTTTGTAGTAAGCGCTTTAGCGCTTATGGCACTAAAGTGCCTACTACGAACCCAGAAGATGGGGAAGATGGAACGTCTGTTGTAAGGGCGGGTTTTACCCTTAACGTTTTGTTTTAACCCTGATATCACTAAACCCGCCCCAACTAAATAACGAATGACATAAGACATAAGACATAAGACATAAGACATAAGACAAATGACTAATGACAAATAACCAAAATCCTCTCTTCCAAAAAATCGAAAAAATTCGACGCCGCCCCAATAAAGTTAAAGATACCGCCATTACCCTGGCACATGGCAGTGGTGGCAAAGCCATGCGGGATTTAATTGATGATATTTTTGTCGGAAGTTTCGATAATCCCATCCTTTCCCAACTGGAAGATCAAGCCACAATTCCCCTCGCCCAACTCATCAGTCAGGGGGATCGATTAGCCTTTACCACCGATTCTTACGTCGTTGATCCCCTATTTTTTCCCGGTAGTAATATTGGGGAATTAGCTATCAATGGAACCGTCAACGATTTAGCGGTTAGTGGGGCAAAACCCCTCTATTTAACCTGTAGCATGATTATGGAAGAAGGACTACCTGTCGAAACCTTACGGCAAGTCGTTCTGAGTATGAAAACAGCCGCCGACGCTGCTGGGGTAAAAATCGTTACGGGAGATACCAAAGTTGTCCATCGCGGATCGGCTGATAAACTGTTTATCAATACAGCCGGAATTGGTGTTATCAGAGAAGGTGTTTCTATTTCCGCCCATCAGATTCAACCCGGTGATGCGGTAATTATTAATGGTCAATTGGGAAATCATGGTGCAGCTATTTTAATCGCCCGTGGGGAATTGGCATTATCAACAGACATTAAAAGCGATTGTCAACCGTTAAATGGATTAGTGGATGCCATTCTTGAGGTTTGTCCCCAAATTCATGCCATGCGGGATGCGACTCGTGGTGGTGTCGCTACGGTGTTAAATGAATTTGCCCAAAGTTCTGACGTGGGGATTCGTTTAGATGAGGCGTCGATTCCGATTCGGGAAGAGGTGAATGGAGTTTGTGAGATTCTGGGATTAGATCCGTTATATCTTGCCAATGAAGGGAAACTGGTCGTTATTGTACCGCGATCGCACGCTGAATCTGTATTATCGGCGATGAAGTCTCACCCAGCCGGAGAGGATTCCTGTATTGTCGGTGAAGTGATTGACTCCCCTGCGGGTGTGGTATTACTGCAAACGGCGTTTGGGGCGGAACGGATTGTAGATATGCTAGTCGGGGATCAATTACCCAGAATATGTTAATGGAACTGAATTCATCAAACATTGTATAGACGTGACAAGTCCTTGCCCTCTACAGCTATCCGCGTCAAAATGAAGAAAAGTAAAAATGCTTATCATTTCGATACATTCTCTGAAAATGGCGCAAGAACAGGCATACAATCAAACCTTTGACTACGATCTGGTCATCGTTGGCGGCGGTATTGTCGGCGCAACCTTCGCCTGTGCGTTGAAAAAGTCCGGGTTACGGATCGGATTAATTGAGGCAAAACCTCAGTCAGTCGCCGTAGCCAGACGGCAAGCTTACGCCCTTTCACTGCTTTCTGGGCACATTTTCCAAGGAATTGGGGTTTGGGAGACTATTCAGCCGCAAATTGCCACCTATCGGCAAATTCGTCTCTCTGATGCCGATTATCCTAAATTCGTGCAATTTCACCCCAGCGATTTAGGTACTCAAGATTTGGGGTATGTGGGCGAACATCGTCCCCTGCTTACCTCGCTGTATGAGTTTTTGGCAGATTGCCCGACTGTAAGCTGGTTGTCTCCGGCGGAAGTGGTGGATGTGGAGTATCAAGCCTCTGGGGTAGAGGTGACGGTAAACGTGGATGGAACATCTCAACACCTGCGATCGCGCTTAGTTGTTGCGGCTGATGGTTCGCGATCGCGCATTCGTACAGCCGCCGGAATCGGCACAAAAGGCTGGAAATATTGGCAATCCTGTGTCACCGCCCGCATCAAAACTGAGAAATCCCATAACGATACCGCCTTTGAACGCTTCTGGGAGAGTGGTCCGATGGGTGTACTCCCCCTCGCCGAAAATCGCTGTCAGGTGGTGTGGACAGCCCCTCACGCCGAAGCCCACCAGTTAAAAGACTTAGATGAAAAGGAATTCCTAGAACTCCTAGAATACCGCACAGGCGGACTTTTAGGGCATTTAGAACTCGATAGCGATCGCATTGTCTTTCCCGTACAGTTAATGCAAAGCGATCGCTACACCCAACACCGCCTCGCCCTGATTGGCGACGCCGCCCATTGTTGTCATCCTGTGGGTGGACAAGGACTAAATATGGGCATCCGAGACGCCGCCGCCCTTGCCCAAGTCATCCAAGACGCCCATCAACAGGGTGAAGATATCGGAGACGAACGGATACTCAAGCGCTACGAACGGTGGCGCAAACACGAAAATCTGGTCATTTTAGGCTTTACTGATTTCCTAGATCGAATATTTTCTAATAACTGGTTGCCCATCGTTACCCTACGTCGCCTAGGATTATGGATGTTGCGTCATCTGTATCCTGTTAAGTGTTATGCTCTGCAATTAATGACAGGTTTCAAAGGACGCACTCCTCAAGTCGCTCAACTTAATTAAGTAAGGTCTGCTGAATAAGTGTTGTGGTGAGGGGAAGCGGGGGAACACCTCGACTTCGCTCGGTGTGTCAGCTGGGGAAGCTGGGGAAGCTGGGGGAGCAAGGGTACATTTGTCCTGAGCAAGGTGATGCCATACTTATGAAGGATGCTACCCGATTTCCTTGAATCAAACCCTGTGTCAATAAAGCTCAAAGTATTGATGGGTTTTGCGGTTTTGGCTTTGTGCAGCAAGCCCTAAGTAGAATATCGCTAACTTGGTAAGTCTTTGAACCCGTTTTAACGGGTTTAAGCTTTGAGCCAGAACTTTAGTTCTAGGCTTACTTTTATCGTTGAGTCTCAGGAGCAATAAGTATACGTAAAAGATTTTCCAAGTCATTCAAATCGCCAACAATACGTCGGACGGGGGGGGGCCAAACTCTCAGCAGTGTGGGAGTGGCTGAAATTTGATTGGCTTCCGCTTGTTCAGGATGTTTAAATACATCAATTACTTTTAGAGTATAAGGATGTTGTAGGGATTGCTCGAGTAACTGATGTAGTTTTTTCAGGATATGTTCAGTTGATCCACTGTGTCCAGATACAAATAAGCGCAAGACATAACTAGGGGTAGTTAAGGGTGTAGATTGAGATTCACTCGGATTCGATTCCCTATCTGATTTAGAGGATAAGAGAGGATCAATCCCTGTAGACGGTGAGTGGGAGGATTCTTGCCACGGTGTTGGTTGAATCGTCCAACGTTCTGGAAAAGACAAAGCATAAGTCTGGGGAGATTGAATCAGACTTGAATCGTGCTCATGCCTAGGATTAGCATCAGACAACTGTTCTAGACATTGATCCGGGCGATCGCAGCGGATAATCAAATCATGATCTTGCCACAGTTGGGGAAAGCGATCGCGATATGTCTCCAAAACTATTGGATCACAGCACTCTTCCCGCCAAGGCGCAACTTGCCACACCACTTTCGTGACACCAAACACAGCATTCAGCAATGCCTGATGGTGCTGGATGGGCGGATAAAGTTCCGCTGACGTTCGCATCTGTTGGGTATAAGGATCGAGCCAGCGATCAATTGTGCCAGTATATCCCGGCACTAAAAAATGGGGCGGTTCCGGTAATCCGAGCATTTCTTGCAAACTCGCACACAGATGCAAATGCCAATGCTCTTGTTTACTAGGGTCAATGCCATAAATTAAATCTCCCCCTGGTGTAAACAGGGCAATACCCTTAAATAACTGAGGAAACGAGCGTTGAGTCTCGTTCATTGCTGATTGCTGATTGCTGATTGTTGATTGTTGATTGTCACAAATTAGAGTTTTTTCTGGTAAGCTGTCATGCATTTAAATTGGGTATTAGTAGCGAGCAAGATGCTCGCACTACAAGGATTGCGCCATTATTGATATTAAGGTTTAAATGCCGAACAGCTTAAATCAAGGTGGCAGATCACAAGATAAGATTTTCCTTGCTGCCACCTTTTTGTCCTAACATAAGACGTAGCTTGCTTCTTTTCGGAAAGCGAGTATGACAAATGACAAATGATAATTAAACACGACCCCGTAACATCATCGCCATTTCATTTTGAGTCGGCGACTGTTCTAGGGCAGTTTCTTCAGTGATACGTCCTTCCTGATAAAGGTTAAACAAGGACTTATTCATCGTCATCATGCCGTCAAATTCATTAGCCGCCATCAGTTCGTGAACTTCCTCATATTCACCCTTGCGGATATAATCCCGAATCGCTTCTGTATTAATCAAAATGTCGTGGAAGGCGGCACGTTTGCCATCAGTGGTGCGACATAACCCTTGGGCAATGATTGCCACCATTGATTCAGCAAAAGCGACGCGGATGGCGTGTTGCTCTTCTGGATTATAAAGATTGAGAATCCGTTCAATAGTCTTCACCGCACTGTTCGTGTGCAGCGTTCCCATAACCAAGTGACCTGTTTGAGCAGCTTTCAGCGCAGTATTAACGGTTCCCCGATCCCGCATTTCCCCCACCAGAATCACATCCGGATCTTCCCGCAAGGAGGCTTTTAAAGCATTGTCAAACTGGAGGGTATGAGCGCCGACTTCCCGTTGTTTAATTAGGGCTTTTTGGCTTTTGTGAACAAATTCAATCGGGTCTTCAATCGTAATGATATGCTTCGGCATCTCCTTGTTCATGTAGTCAATCATCGCCGCTAGCGTTGTTGACTTACCTGAACCGGTTGGACCCGTGACTAAAATAAGACCCTTGTGGTAATTACAGACATCCCTGAGAATTGAAGGGAGTCGTAACTGCTCCATCGTCAAAATCTTGAGTGGAATCAAGCGCAGAACTAATGCCGGTCCTGTCAGGGAGTCGAAGATATTAATCCGCACCCGGGCAAAATCATACTGCGCTGCACCATCAAATTCGAGTTCGTTTTGAAAGCGACGAATTTCTTCATCGGTGAGAATTTCCCGCAACCAATTCATAAACGTGGGTTTATCAGTTACAGGATATTCTGTATGTTCCATTTCCCCTCGGTTTCGCATCCGAGGGACTTCACCGACACCGGCGTGAACGTCAGAAAATCCCTTGTCATAGGCTTCCCGGATCAGTTGGGCTAATGTTGGCTGTCCAGGAGAAAGTCCCGCACCTGGCGCTGGTGTCCGGGGTGTGACGCCCGGTGAAGGTGGGCGAGAACTCGGTGCTGTTTTAACGGCAGTAGGATCTGATGCGGACTGACCCGCTTTTGGCGGCATCGGCATTGTTTTAGAGGGCATCGCTTGGGTTGCCCCTGGCGGCGCTTTCCGAGACGCTCCTCCCCTGGGCGGTGGCGGTGGCGCTGGAGGAACGCGGGGTGGAGGGGGTGGCGGCGCACTCGGAGGTCGTTTGGGATCGGTCATGATGGTTGAACTATCACTTAAGTTAGATTTTCTATACTGGTGCTTCCAGAATTCCCAAGCTTTAGGGATTAAATAGCATTCACTTCACACTTATCCCCCACTATAAAACCATATCTAGCTGATCGAAAAGTTTTCGGTTACATCAGACCCACCTTTAGGGGTATGGCACTGCCGTGTCCCTACGTAATCACGGCAGGATTGTTGTAACATCGATAATTGTTTCATTTGACTTGAGCTTAACTAAGCGATCGCCACACCCATCTTTCCCTAACAACTTTACAGATTTTAACGATACCGTCATGACTCGCTCATCGCTGGTAAGCAACACAGCCGTCTCGGTTTGAGAGGCATTGATGACTCCTATCAATCGATCCGTTGAGGTTTTAAATTGAAGGGCTTGAGTGCCAAGATCACCGCGTTTAATGCGTCTGACGACACCGAGTCCGATGCGTTTGCCATAGCCTTGCTCAGATACCAGTAACAGATTCTCGTTGGGCGCGATCGCGACACATCCCACTAATTGCTCCCGACGCCGCAGTCGCAACGCTTGATTGCCTTGGGCTGTACGCCCCATAATCGGTAAATTTTGGTCGTTAATTTCAAAGCGTAATAAGCGCCCATTACTGGTAGCGATAATCAGATCATCAGTGGATTGAGCTAGGGTAACATACGCCAGTACATCTTCTTCTTTGAGTTTAACCGTGGTTAAACCCCGTGCCGTTAGGTTAAGTAACTCTGTCGCAGGTAGACGCTTCACTCGTCCCTGTTGGGTGAGCAAAATTAGGCTGACAGACTCGGTAAGTTCGTGGGGTCGAAAATGGGCGATAACGGTTTCAGATTGAGCCGCATCAGGGAGGAGACGAGTTACAGGGATGCCTTGCTTACGCCCTGCGGCGGGGGGAATATCTTGGACTTTCAAGGGGTAGGCTTTGCCTCCACTGGTGAGGGTGGCAAATTCTGACGCCGTGGTGGTTTGCTGGGTCTGAATCACAAAATCGTTCCCATCTTTGATCGAGGGTTTAGATTTGGGATCAGGGGCAGAACGCAGGCGTTGTACGTGTCCTTGATAGGTAAATTCCAGAACCGTTTGTTCAGCTTCCGTTTCGATCAGATTAGGCGATGGGGATTTCGAGGCAGAGGTTTTCGGGGTGTCTGAGGTTTTGGCTTTCTTGCGGGTTTGTTTTTCTGATTTGGGTTGTTTAGGTTCTTTGAGCGATTGGGCTGATCGGATCTTGGTGCGACGTGGATCAGCATATTTCCGTTTAAGCGATCGCAACTCTTTTTTCAGGGTTTTGAGTAATTCATGTCGGCTACTGAGTAATTCCTGGAGGGTTTCAATGCGGGCGGTGAGTTCCTCAAATTCGGTCTGGAGTTTTTGCCGTTCTAACCCGGTGAGGCGGCGCATCGGCATGGCGAGGATAGCATCAGCTTGACTCTCACTCAAGTTTAACTGCTCTTGAAACTGAGTCTTTGCGGTTGTGCCATCAGGCGCATTGGTAAGGATTTCAATCACGCGAGTGAGTTGATTTAAGCAAACCAATAATCCTTCCACCAGATGACGCCGTTGTCGTTTCTGGTCAAGTTCATAGGTATATTGACGGGTCAGGGTTTGTTCCCGGAAGCGTAAGAATTCTTCCAGACATTGCCGTAGGGCTAGCTGGCGGGGCTGTCCGTTGACTAATGCCAGCATTATCGCGCCAAAGTTACTTTGTAGAGGAGTTTGTTTGTAGAGGTGTTTGAGAACATCTCTGGGATGAGCATCCCGTTTAAGTTCCACAACCACCCGCATCCCCCGGCGATCGCTCTCATCGCGCAAATCGGCAATTCCGTCTAAGCGTCCATGGTTGACCAGATCGGCAATTTTTTCAATCCAAGCCGCTTTATTCACTTGATAGGGTAATTCTGTGACAATGAGTGCCGTGCGGCGATGACGGCGAGTGCGACCGACTTGAATCTCTTCCACCTTAGCGATTCCCCGCACTGGAATAATGCCGCGCCCACTGCTATAGGCATCCCGAATTCCCGACGTATCGATAATTTCACCCCCCGTGGGAAAATCTGGTCCCGGAATTAATTTCCACAATTTCTCATCCGCCAGATCCGGGCGATCAATCAAAGCGATTAGCCCATCCACAATCTCGCCCAGATTATGAGGAGGAATATTGGTTGCCATGCCAACCGCGATGCCAGAGCAACCATTGAGCAGTAAAATGGGTAGTTGAGCGGGTAAAACCACAGGCTCCTGTTGAGAGCCATCGAAATTATCGATAAAATCAACGGTTGCCTCGCCAATTTCTGATAGGAGGGCTTCATGACTAATGGGAGACAGCCGCGTCTCTGTGTAACGCATGGCAGCCGGTGGGTCGTTATCCACCGACCCAAAATTGCCATGACCCGCCAATAGTGGATAGCGAGTGGAAAACTCTTGGACCAAGCGCACCATAGCATCGTAGACAGCCTGATCCCCATGGGGATGATATTTCCCCAAAACATCACCCACTACGCGAGCGCACTTACGGTAGGGTCTATCGGGGGTTAAACCCAATTCGTACATGGCATACAAAATACGCCGATGCACGGGCTTTAGACCGTCGCAAACGTCTGGCAGGGCACGTCCAACGATGACACTCATGGCATATTCAAGATATGACTGTTGCATCTCTGCATGGAGGGGCGTGGGAATAACTTGACCAGTCGCCAGCAGATTCAACTGTTTTGCCATGAGTTCTGTGTCCTAATTTCTAACCACAACGAGATGAAAATTTGATTTTTTTTGTGGCAACATTGCCCAGTCCCTGTCAGACTGATGATCAAATCGCACTTTTGTTGAAAAGACGACTTTCTTGATGCAACGCCCATGAAAACCGTTCTGATTGTAGAAGACGATCCCATTAATCTTCGCGTTTTTTCCAAAATTCTCACGAAGCGGGGTGGCTTGAATGTCAAGGGAACCGAAGATGTAGAGGAGGTCATGAAAATTGCCCACGCGGGAGATGCAGATATTATCTTGATGGATGTTTCCCTGGCTCACAGTGTTTACCAAGGTAAGCCAGTGGACGGCATCAAGATTACCCAGATGCTGAAAGCGGATGCTCAAACCAGCAATCTGCCCATTATATTAGTCACGGCTCATGCTATGGAAGGCGATCGCGAAAATTTCCTTAAGCAAAGTGGTGCTGATGGTTATATCTCTAAACCTGTTGTGGATCACCAACAGTTTGTCGATCAAATCCTGGCACTTCTGCCTAAAAATGATTAGTCAAACCTGAGTGAGAGCGACGCCTCCAATAACCAATCTTCGGATAGGGACATCAATCCTCTGGAACTGGGTGCTGATATTGCCGAAAAACTGGAGTCTTACTAAAGTACGTATGTACTGTACCACAACCGTTTCGGCAAAATACAGAGGATGAGAAAGTTTAGAACCCTTGCTATCGGTTTCCGTTGATACCATCCCCTAATACCGAGTCGTTTTCAATCCTAGTCGATCAGAGCTACCGGGAACAGGGGGGTAGGGGAAGCCGGGATAGAGAACTTGGTCTGTATTGCCCAGTCTCTGTCAGACTGATGATTAAATCGCACTTTTGTTGAAAAGACGACTTTCTTGATGCAACGCCCATGAAAACCGTTCTGATTGTAGAAGACGAGCCCATGAATTTTCGCATTTTTTCCAAAATTCTCACGAAGCGGGGTGGCTTGAATGTCAAGGGAACCGAAGATGTAGAGGAGGTCATGAAAATTGCCCAGGCGGGAGATGCAGATATTATTTTGATGGATGTTTCCCTGGCTCACAGTGTTTACCAGGGTAAGCCAGTGGACGGCATCAAGATTACCCAGATGCTCAAAGCTGATGCTCAAACCAGCAATCTGCCCATTATATTAGTCACGGCTCATGCTATGGATGGCGATCGCGAAAACTTCCTTAAGCAAAGTGGTGCTGATGGTTATATCTGTAAACCTGTTGTTGATCATCAACAGTTTGTCGATCAAATCCTGGCACTTTTGCCCAAAGATGATTAGGCAAACCTGAGTAAGAGCAACACCGCCGATAACCCTTGTTGGTATAGGACGATTCATCCTCTGAAACTGGGTGCTGACATTGCCGAACCCCTAGAGTCTTGCTAAAGTACACCTGTACTGTACCACAACCGTTTCGGCAAAATATAGAGGTTTACCAACCTTGCCCTAAAAGGGACAAGGATTGACCAAGCCAGTTTGGACAACGTAAGCGGTGAATAGCCCCATTGAGCCTAGTTCTGGCACAGACTTCCGAATACTTCCCTAGTTCGGACTATCTCTTTTGCCTAATTAGTTAGGCGTTGGGTAATGCCAAGACATCTTGGACTGGGTAGGCAAGGGACTTATTAGAGGGCAAGCTGGTTCCTGGGATTATCTCCATTTAAAAACCAGCATTTAATTGTCAAGCTGTCTGATCAAGACAGGGTTTGTGACCCAAAGGAGTTTCGACGAAAAACGTCAGAAAGCTTGCGGTCAGTTTTGCTTATACATCCCCTGATACCATACCTTAGCAGCGTAGAGACGCGCCAGGGCGCGTCTGGGAACACTCAAATTTTGATTCAAGGGGTAACGTCTACTTGTACAGGAGCGTTGTTACCGGGGGCAATGGTTGCCTGAATCCTGGGGTTTGCCAAGAATTTTTGAGTATCAGACATCAGACGTTCCCCCCAAAGATTTTCTTTGAGGAACTCTAAATCAGCATAACGCTCATCTGAGCGGAGGGCTGTTTCTCCTAGAGTCAGTCCTCTGTCTTGCTCCCCTTGGGTATAAAGTGCTACGGCTACAGCCAGCTTCGGTTCAGCTGCTTCTGGATCAATCGCGATCGCGGCTTGCCATTTGTCAATCGCGCTAGCCACATTCCCCTGTTCATAATTAACTAACCCAATATTGTTGATCGCGGGCCACACGGGCCAGGTATCGCTCGGTTCCTGATCTGCCGCTTTTTCGTAG
>NZ_DS989877.1:70414-75907 GCF_000155555.1 Coleofasciculus chthonoplastes PCC 7420 | reverse complement strand
GCAGCTGAGTGGCTAGTTTAGCTCTAGACAAGGCGAGATCGTATTGCTGAAAACGAGTAAGCTGAACGGCATCCTGCGCTAGATTCAAGCCTTGCTGCTCTAATTCCTCAGCATCGAGCTGTAGAGTATAGGGCAGTAGGGCTTGTCCAGAAACAGGAGCAGGTTTGCTCACCAAAGCGAGCAGCACAAAAATCGGCAATAACAGAATACGTTTGAACACGGCGAAGTCTCAAACTACAACAAGGAATCTTCAGCTACGTTAACACTCTTGCTGGCGTTCTCGTGCAGGCTACACAGATCTCCGACAACTTCTACGAAGTCGGGGATCTTGCTGGAGTAGGCTGTACTGCATCAACCACCAAATTTGCTGTAATGTAAGCGTCTGGCTCACTAACTTGATGAAGATTTGATTTTTTTTGTGGCAACATTGCCCAGTCCCTGTCAGACTGATGATCAAAGCGCACTTTTGTTGAAAAGACAACTTTCTTGATGCAACGCCCATGAAAACCGTTCTGATTGTAGAAGACGAGCCCATGAATCTTCGCATTTATTCCAAAATTCTCACCCGGCGGAGTGGCTTGAATGTCAAGGGAACCGAAGATGTAGAGGAGGTCATGAAAATTGCCCAGGCGGGAGATGCAGATATTATCTTGATGGATGTGTCCCTGGCTCACAGTGTTTACCAGGGTAAGCCTGTCGATGGCATCAAGATTACCCAGATGCTAAAAGCGGATGCTCAAACCAGCAATCTGCCCATTATATTAGTCGCGGCTAATGCTATGGAAGGCGATCGCGAACCCTACGTTAAGCAAAGTGGCGCAGATGGTTATATTCAAAAACCTATTGTTGATCATCAACAGTTTGTCGATCAAATCTTGGCACTTTTGCCCAAAGATGATTAGTACATCAGCGTAAATAGGACTTACGCTTTCTTGACGGCACAGGCGCTACTAATTGCCCAGTCCCTGTCAGACTGATGATCAAAGCGCACTTTTGTTGAAAAGACAACTTTCTTGATGCAACGCCCATGAAAACCGTTCTGATTGTAGAAGACGATCCCATTAATCTTCGCGTTTATTCCAAAGTTCTCACGACGCGGGGTGGCTTGAATGTCAAGGGAACCGAAGATGTAGAGGAGGCCATGAAAATTGCCCAGGCGGGAGATGCAGATATTATCTTGATGGATGTTTCTCTGGCTCACAGTGTTTACCAGGGTAAGCCTGTCGATGGCATCAAGATTACCCAGATGCTAAAAGCGGATGCTCAAACCAGCAATCTGCCCATTATATTAGTCGTGGGTAATATGATGGAAGGCGAGCGCGAAACCTACGTTAAGCAAAGTGGCGCAGATGGTTATATTAGAAAACCTATTGTTGATCATCAACAGTTTGTCGATCAAATCTTGGCACTTTTGCCCAAAGATGATACATCAGCGTAAATAGGACTTACGCTTTCTTGACGGCACAGGCGCTACTAATTGCCCAGTCCCTGTCAGACTGATGATCAAAGCGCACTTTTGTTGAAAAGACAACTTTCTTGATGCAACGCCCATGAAAACCGTTCTGATTGTAGAAGACGAGCCCATTAATTTTCGCGTTTTTTCCAAAATTCTCACCCGGCGGAGTGGCTTGAATGTCAAGGGAACCGAAGATGTAGAGGAGGCCATGAAAATTGCCCAGGCGGGAGATGCAGATATTATCTTGATGGATGCTTGCCTGGCTCACAGTGTTTACCAGGGTAAGCCAGTCGATGGCATCAAGATGGCCCAGATGCTGAAAGCGGACGCTCAAGCCAGCAATCTGCCCATTATATTCGTAATGCCGGGTAATATGATGGAAGGCGATTGCGAAGCCTTGCTTAAGCAAAGTGGTGCAGATGGTTATATTAAAAAACCTATTGTTGATCCTCAACAGTTTGTCGATCAAATCTTGGCACTTTTGCCCAAAGATGATTAGTACATCAGCGTAAATAGGACTTACGCTTTCTTGACGGCACAGGCGCTACTAATTGCCCAGTCCCTGTCAGACTGATGATCAAAGCGCACTTTTGTTGAAAAGACAACTTTCTTGATGCAACGCCCATGAAAACCGTTCTGATTGTAGAAGACGATCCCATTAATCTTCGCGTTTTTGCCAAAATTATCACCCGGCGGAGTGGCTTGAATGTCAAGGGAACCGAAGATGTAGAGGAGGCCATGAAAATTGCCCAGGCGGGAGATGCAGATATTATCTTGATGGATGTGTCCCTGGCTCACAGTGTTTACCAGGGTAAGCCAGTAGACGGTATCAAGATTACCCAGATGCTAAAAGCGGATGCTCAAACCAGCAATCTGCCCATTATATTAGTCGTGGCTCACATGGAAGGCGATCGCGAAGCCTTGCTTAAGCAAAGTGGTGCTGATGGTTATATTCAAAAACCTATTGTTGATCATCAACAGTTTGTCGATCAAATCTTGGCACTTTTGCCTAAAGATAATTAGTACAGATGCGTAAGTCAGCCGCTTGGTTGATGTCGTTACCATAGAGAAGAAGAACTTAGAAACTTGAGCGCAAAAACTCTGCTGTAGCAGACTGATGGGGAAACCTGACACAGACTATGGGTAAAGTCAATAATCCTCTCCCTTGGATAATGGGAATCATTACAGCCAGCCTTCTTGTCGCGGGTGGTGCGGGATATTTTGTGATTGCGGCAAAACCAGACACCGTTGATCTTGATGAACTAACTGTGCCAGTGGATGTGCAGGATTTAGCAGTACGGATCACGGCAAATGGTACGGTACAACCCATTCAAACCGTTAACCTGAGTCCGAAAACCTCAGGTCGTTTGGTTAAGTTGGAAGTCGAACAAGGGGATCGGGTTGACGCGGGAGATGTGGTGGCGGTAATGGAACAAGAGGATGTTAAAGCTCGGTTTTTAGCCGTCAGAGCTGACCTAAAACAGGCACAAGCCCGTCTCGCTGAAGCCAAAGCGGGTCCTCGTCCGGAAGAAATTAAACAAGCTGAACAGCGACTCTATCAAGCAAAAGCCCGTTTAGCTGAAGCCCTCGTCGGTAATCCCAGCGAAATTAACCAAGCGATTGCTCAAGTCCAAACTGCTAGTTCCCGCTTCGATTTAGCCAGAGTACGATTTCGACGGTATAAGTACTTGGTGGAGGAGGGAGTCGTGTCTCAAGATCAGTTCCAAGAGGTATTCGCTGAAGCTCGCACTGCTAAAGCTCAGCTTGATGAAGCTCAACAACGTTTAGAGCAAGTCCGCGAGACCAAAAATACTGAAACTAGCCCAGAAATTTTTCAACTCAATGCTGCGGTTAAAGAAGCTGAATTTGCCTTGCAGCAACTGGTCAAAGGAACTCGTAAAGAAGAAATTGCTCAATTTGAAGCCGCTGTAGAAGCGGCGAAAGCCCAAACCCAAGCTGCCTACATCCAACTACAAGATACGATTATTCGTGCGCCTTTTCCGGGGATTATTACTCAGAAATATGCCACGGTTGGGGCATTTGTCACGCCAACAACCTCGGCATCAAGTACAGCTTCAGCGACCTCTACATCAATCGTGGCATTAGCCACCAAACAACTGGAAGTTCTGGCTGAAGTTCCAGAGGTTGATATTGGACAAATTCAAGAAAAACAGCCCGTACAAGTTATCTCAGATGCGTTTCCGGATCAGGCTTTCCGAGGTCAGGTGAGACTAGTTGCTCCAGAAGCCGTTGTTCAGAATGATGTCACCTCCTTTCAAGTGCGAGTTGCCCTAGCACCTGAAGCACAAGAAAAGTTGCGGTCAGGGATGAATGTTGATCTGACATTTTTAGGAAAACCGATTAGCGATGCTCTGGTTGTTCCGACAGTGGCGGTTGTGACTCAAGAGGGCGAAACTGGAGTTATGGTTCCTGATTTTGAAGATCAGCCGAAGTTTAAACCAGTCACAATAGGAGCCACGATTGAGGATAAAACTCAGATTATTAGGGGATTGAGAGAAGGGGAAAAGGTTTTTATTGATTTGCCTGAAAACTATAATCCTGACGAAGAAGAGTAGGAGAAATGTGGAGCAATCTAGGCAGCTACATCTTTTATCATTAATCATTTCGGTTCCCCTTCTCCCTTGATGGGAGAAGGGGTTAGGGGATGAGGGTGAAACGCTTGCCAGTATTACAAGTATTTAGACAGGGGCGAGTCGATATAGGTTAATTCTTACACCGCCTACTATGTGCAGCGACTCGCCCCTACAACCACGATAATCCGATAATGACCAATAACAAATGACCAATGGATATTGTAGAAAGCATCAAAATGGCATCCACTACGCTGATGGCGAACAAGCTACGCAGTAGCTTAACTATGTTGGGCATTATCATTGGAAATGCCTCAGTGATTGCGATGGTGGGAATTGGACAAGGAGCGCAAAAGCTAGCCTCTGAACAGTTTGAAGCTTTAGGACCCAATGTCCTATTTGTGATTCCCGGCTCTCGTGAAGCGCAACAGACAACGGTTGATTTTCCCAAAACATTGGTTTGGGAAGACGCTAAGGCGATCGCGACTCAAGTCCCAGCCGTTGCGGAAGTTGCCCCGCAAATTAATCTGAGATATTTAATTACGTACCGCAATCGCAATAGTAATTCATTGGTGATAGGAACGACTACAGAATTTCCATCTGTTCGCAGCTTTAATATTGCCAAAGGACGGTTTTTTAACGATATTGACATCAAACGCAATAACCAAGTTGTCATTCTCGGTTCTGAAGTCGTCGAAAAATTATTTGGTTATCAAGATCCGATTGGTCAATCGGTGCGAATTAAAGATGTTAGCTTTGAAGTTATCGGGGTGATGGAACCCAAAGGTACTTTTTTAGGAAATAACCAGGATGATGCGGTGTTTATCCCTCTGAGTACGATGGCGAATCGATTGCGGGGACGCACTTCGCCTTACGGGGTTCAAATTAGCTGGATTGCTATTTCTGCTAGGAATCGAGATAGTATTAGTGCAGCACAGTTTCAAATTGAAAACTTACTGCGGCGACGCCACAAGATTGTGGGTGAAGATGATTTTGGCGTTCAGACTCAGGAAGATATCTTACAAATTGTCAATGCGGTAACAGGTGCATTAACGATCATGCTCGCCGCGATCGCAGCCATTTCCTTAGTTGTTGGCGGTATCGGCGTGATGAACATTATGCTGGTATCAGTTAGGGAACGAACCCAGGAAATTGGACTGCGGAAAGCCGTGGGTGCTAGAGAACAGGATATTCTAATTCAGTTTATGATTGAGGCAATCATTCTCTCCGCCGCCGGGGGAATTATTGGAACCGCAATTGGTGTAAGCGGTGTTTTACTGGTTGGTGCTTTCTCGCCGTTGAAAGCTGGAATTTCTCCCATTGCTATTCTCGTGGCTGTTGGCGTTTCTGGTGGAATTGGCTTATTTTTTGGCGTCGTTCCCGCCAGACAGCCGCGAACTTGATCAATTGTAGCGTTGAGAGTGCTTAGAGTGCATGGCACATCTG